>JAJYTK010000018.1 GCA_021793095.1 Pseudomonadota bacterium | reverse complement strand
ACCAGCAGCAATTGCCTAGCGGGTGCCGCCAGTGCGGGATCAGGTGTGGGCCCAGAACAGCTCAACTATGTATTGGGGATTGCCAAGTGCTATATCACTCGCGTAGGGGCAGGCCCCTTTCCTACCGAGCTTAATAACGACACCGGACGCCGTCTGGCCGAAATGGGTAAAGAGTTTGGCTCCGTTACCGGGCGGCCACGCCGTTGCGGCTGGTTTGATGCAGCCGCCATGAAGCGTTCAGTCATGCTTAATGGTATCTCTGGCCTTTGCATGACCAAACTGGATGTATTAGATGGATTGGATGTGCTGCAGATTGGTGTAGGCTATCGTTATAAAGGTAAATTCCTCGATGTGCTTCCCTATGGTGCACAGGCGGTGGCCGAGGCAGAGCCCGTACTCGAAGAGCTGCCGGGTTGGTCCGAGTCAACAGTAGGGGTCACCGAATACGATAAATTGCCCGTCAATGCACGTCGCTACCTCGAGCGTATTGCCGAGCTGTGTGATGTGCCTATCGATATGGTGTCCACAGGGCCCGATCGCAATGAAACCATCGTGTTGCGCGATGCTTTTAGCGATTGATGAGCGTCGATGATGCAAACACTGAATATCGGGCCAAAATCGGGTAATATGTGTTTCCTTTAGGGATGTTTAATACGCAAAGGAAATGGAAATGACGGTGCCCCCTAGTACAGAAACGGATCTCTGGATCAGCTGGCCAAAATATCATGAGCTGATAGAACAGCTCGCACTAAAGATTCATCAATCAGGGTGGAAATTCGACAAGATTGTCTGCCTGGCACGCGGTGGCATGCGTGTTGGTGATGTGATTTCACGCATTTATGATGTGCCTTTAGGTATTTTGGCGACCAGTAGCTACCGTGAGGCAGCGGGCACCGTACAAGGGCAGTTGGACATTGCTCAATACATCACCATTACCCGCGGGACCCTAGATGGCAATGTGTTGCTGGTGGACGACATGGTGGACACAGGCCTGACCTTTAGAGGGGTACGGGATCATTTACGCGAGCAGTTTCCTGATATAGAGGAATTACGCACAGCGGTAGTGTGGTGGAAAGGGCACTCTAAATTTGAGCCTGATTACTACATCGAGCACTTGCCAACCAATCCTTGGATTCATCAACCCTTTGAAGATTATGATACTTTGCGCCCCCATCAATTGCAGGCGTGGCTGCGCAAAGGGCATCGCGAGACGTAGCACCTACATTTTGACGCTACCTTTTAGTGCATGCTAAAATACAAGATTCACCAAATTATGTGGTATTGGCTTTGTTTGGTTAATTTTTAAACATTAAAGTAGAGTACATATGACAGTTGTTCGAGTAAAAGAAAACGAACCTTTCGAGGTTGCGATGCGCCGCTTTAAGCGCACCGTAGAAAAAACCGGTCTATTGACCGAATTGCGTTCGCGCGAATTCTATGAAAAGCCCACTGCAGAGCGCAAGCGCAAGCGCGCCGCTGCCATCAAACGCCACTATAAGCGCCTACGCAGTCAACAGTTGCCACCCCGCCTATATTGATACCCGAGTCTTTTGTCCAAGATCTGCTTGCCCGAATAGATATTGCTGACATTGTTGGTCGGCATGTTTCGTTACGCAAGCGCGGGGCAAATCTAATCGGTCTGTGTCCTTTCCATGGGGAAAAGACACCTTCTTTTACAGTCAGTCCTACCAAGCAGTTTTATCACTGCTTTGGCTGTGGCGTCAGCGGCAACGCCATCAGTTTTTATATACAGTACCTGGGGGTGAGTTTTCCAGAGGCGGTGCGCACCTTGGCCCAAGAAGTGGGGCTACAGGTGCCCCAGTCGCCCAAAAGTCCAGAGCAAAGGCGCATTGAAAAAGAGCGCCAAAAGGTGCGTACGCTGCACGAGCATTTTCTGCACCAAGCACAACAATACTACCAAGCTCAATTACGGCAATCTCGGCCGGCACTCAATTATCTGCGCCAGCGCGGCATCAACACCGAAACCATCCAGAAATTTGATTTGGGCTGGGCCCCTGACGAATGGCAGGCATTGGCCCGCGTATTTGAAAATTATCAGCGCGCAGAGCTCTTGCAGACTGGTTTGGTCGCCGAGGGCAAAGAAGGCCGTCGCTACGATCGTTTTCGGGGTCGGGTCATTTTCCCTATCCGCAATCAGCGCGGGGTGACTGTTGGTTTTGGAGGCCGTCTGATTGCAGACGGAGAGCCCAAATACCTCAACTCGCCAGAAACCGAGTTGTTTTCCAAAAGCAATGAGCTTTACGGGATTTGGGAGTCTCGCCAAGGGATTCACCAAGAGGGTTATGCCTTGGTGGTTGAGGGCTACATGGATGTAGTCGCCTTAGCGCAGCTAGGAATGCACAACGCCGTCGCGACATTGGGTACGGCCACCACCAGCCAGCATTTGCAGCGCCTAACGCGCTTTACAAACAAAATAGTTTTCTGTTTTGATGCCGATCGTGCCGGTCAACAGGCGGCTTGGCGGGCGTTAGAGCACGCACTGAGTTTGGTGCGCGATGATTTGGCCTTGCATTTCATGTTTCTGCCCCAAGGCCATGATCCCGACTCGTATGCACGTGAATATGGTATTACGGCCTTTAAAGAGCATATTGCTCAAGCACAGGTTTTTTCTGAGTTCTTTTTACAAGAATGGGCACGTCGTCATGATCTGGACTTAGTAGAGGGGCGTTCGGCTTGTGTTCACGAGGCCATTCCCTATTTGGCCCGGCTCGAGCCTAATAACTATGGCAAACAGCTTTGCCAGGCCTTTGCACAGCAAGTGCGTTTGACGATCGAAGAGCTTGAGCAGCAGATAGAACAATACCGTGAGCGTCAGCAGGGGGGCCGTTATGCCCGCGAGACCGCTGTATCACAAGGCAGTGCTGCAATAGACAGCGCGCCACCCGTGCAGTCGGCATCACACACAGCGCCTCTCCCACAAGGAAAGCGTGGGGGCACCACGGCCACTCAAATGCGCAGAGCACCGATGCGGCGTCAACATGCCTCGCGACAGGTGGTTCCATTAGCAAAAAGGTTATTGCATTTATTGGTCGCCTTTCCTGAGCTCGCCGCCGAGATTGATGCCGAACAGCTTGAAATTATCATTCAAAGCCCCCATCTAATCTATGTACAAGAGCTGATCTCGCTCATTAATGACACAGGCTGCGCGCACGGAGGGGCTTTACTCCAGGCAGTTGACCCTAATAGTGAACTGGGTGTACAGCTACAGCAGGTCACACATGAGGCTGATCAAGATGGGCCATTACCTGATCCACGAGCAGAGTGGGTAGATGCTCTAAAGAGGGTAGAAATTGATTGCATCAAGGCCGAGCAACTCGAATTATTGGCTAGGGGTATTCATGAAGATCAAACAAGACAAAGGTATCAGTTTTTGACCCGCCGATTGGCCGAACTGACTACTGCATCATCTATTTAACTAAAGTAAACTACACATAGTATATGTATCAGTAATAGCACTAAGGTCAAAAAAGCGCTCATTTTTTTAAAATGAGGTGGTTTGGCAAAGTATGCAATGCCTAGGCTCTGGTCGTTAGATTAGCGCTAGCCCTTATGCACAGGGAAAATACAGTTATCCTACTAACACAACCTACATACGTACTTTCGCCCTTAGTCTTACTTGTTACGCTTCCAAATTTAACTGTCCTGCATTACATATCCGCGGATATGTCAAGCGTCAATGGAATCCAATATGACACAATCGACTGGTAAACCAACTACGACTACACGTGCAACAACCATCGCTTATGCTCAGGCTTCTGGCGACAAAAGCACGTCTACACAAGTCGAGGAAGCCGTCCAGGGCACAGAGGCTCAACCTGCCGCCAAAAAGGCTGCTAAAAAAGCGGCTAAAAAGGTAGCTAAAAAGGCGACGAAAAAAGCAGCAGCCAAAAAAGTAGCAAAGAAAGCGGCAAAAAAGGCCGCCAAAAAGGTGGCTAAAAAAGCGGCTGCGAAAAAGGCTTCAGCCAAGCAGGCGACTGCTAAAAAGGCGGCAAAAAAGGCCACCAAAACAGCAACAAAAGCAGCTAAAAAAGTGGCAAAAAAGGCCACCGCTAAGAAAGCGGCTAAAAAGGCAGCTCAAAGTACCGCTTTCGATGATCTTGATGATGACTTCATCGATGATGATTCGGTAGAGGACATCCCCGAGCCACAACCTGCCCGCCGCGGTGCAAAGAAATCCGCACGTGGTGCGGGGGGTGGACGCGATGTCTTCGGGGGGCGTGGTCAACTAACGCCCGAAGAGCAAGAGTCGCGCCGCAATCGCTTAAAGGCCCTGATTAAGCTCGGCAAAGAGCGAGGTTATTTGACCTACGGTGAGATTAACGATCACTTGCCCGATGATTTGGTCGATGCTGATGCTATTGAGCGCATCATCACGACCTTCGGTGATATGGGGATATCCGTTTATGATCAGGCCCCAGACGCTGAAACCTTATTGATGAGTGACAATGCACCGGTGGCCGCGGTTGATGACGATGTGGACGAAGAGGCCGATGCTGCGCTGACCACAGTGGACTCTGATTTTGGCCGCACCACTGACCCTGTACGTATGTATATGCGTGAAATGGGCTCGGTCGAGCTCTTGACGCGCGAAGGCGAGATTGAAATTGCCAAGCGTATCGAAGAGGGCCTCAAGGATATGGTCATGGCCATCGCTGCTTGTCCAACGACGGTCAATGAGGTCTTGGCCTATATCAATGAGGTCCGTGAGGGTAATATGCCCATCGACGATGTTGTGGATGGCCTGATTGATGATACGGGCGAAGAGTACGCCGGGGCAGGCGCCAAGAGCGAAGACGGCGAAGAGGGCCCTGCAGGCGGGATGAGCAGCTCACAAATCGAATACCTGCACGAAAAAGCACTCAAAAAATTCGATGTGATCCAGGATTGGTTTGAAAAAATGCGTGTTGCATTTGAGTCCGAGGGATATCGCAGTCCAGGTTATATCGAGGCCAAGCAAAACATCCTTGATGAATTTATGGGGATTCGTTTTACTGCCAGAATGGTAGAAAAGCTCACGGATACGATGCGTGAGCGTGTGGCCGAGGTGCGTAAATACGAGCGGGAAATCCTCGACATTTGTGTTAACCGTGCCCGCATGCCACGCTCTCATTTCATCAAGAGCTTCCCAGGTAATGAAACAGAATTAGAGTGGGCCGAGCTTGAGCTACAAAAAAATCCGCCTTATCAAGAGGATCTCGAGCGCTATGTGCCGGCCATTCAAGAGTTACAGGGTAAATTGATTGAAATCCAAAAGGATGTGGTCCTGCCCTTGGGTGATCTCAAAGATGCCTACAAGCGCATGTTGTCGGGTGAGGCCAAGGCTGCGCGAGCCAAGCGTGATATGACTGAGGCCAACCTTCGTTTGGTGATTTCTATTGCCAAAAAATATACCAACCGTGGTTTGCAGTTCTTGGATTTAATCCAAGAGGGCAATATTGGCCTCATGAAAGCAGTCGATAAGTTTGAGTACCGACGCGGTTACAAATTTTCGACTTATGCGACTTGGTGGATACGCCAGGCCATCACGCGCTCAATTGCGGATCAGGCACGTACCATTCGAATACCGGTACATATGATTGAGACCATCAACAAGCTCAACAGAATCAATCGCCAAATTCTACAAGAAACTGGTGAGGAGCCTGACCCAGCTACCTTGGCGCAAAAGATGGACTTGCCCGAAGATCGTGTGCGCAAAATCCTCAAAATTGCCAAAGAGCCAATCTCTATGGAGACGCCAATCGGCGATGATGATGATTCACATCTCGGCGATTTCATCGAGGATGTCAATACGGCATCTCCAATGGATACTGCGTTGCATGGCTCAATGCAGGATATTGTTAAAGAGGTCTTAGACTCTTTGACGCCCCGTGAGGCAAAAGTCCTGCGGATGCGTTTCGGCATTGAGATGAGCACAGACCAAACCCTCGAAGAAGTGGGCAAGCAGTTTGATGTCACTCGAGAGCGGATACGCCAAATAGAAGCTAAGGCACTGCGCAAGTTGCGTCATCCTAGCCGTGCCGACAAGCTCAAATCTTTTTTAGAGGGTAAATAATCACCTTTAAACAATGAGGGCGCTCATCACGTATGAGCCGCCGCTGAGTTCAGCACCTAAACGCCCAGACAGTACGTCTGGGCGTTTTTTATTTCTAGTGGTCACTTAGTTTACGAATAACTATTCTTTATTTAAAATGCTTTGGTTATAACAATATGAAAAAACTTATATTAGATATAAACGTTGATAGCGAGGGTTTTATGAATAACCAGATAAAAAGAAGTCTGGGCCGCAGCATAGCGGTTGCTGCCCTTGGGGTGGGATTGCTCGGGCAAGGGGCTTGGGCAGAGGACCTTGACCCCGAGGCGATTGAGCGTGGCAAGGCCGCCGCGGCGACTTGTGTGGCTTGTCACCAAGCGGATGGCAGTGGGATGAACAATGAGGGCGCCGAACCTTGGCCGCGCCTAACGGGTTTGCATCCTGACTATATTGTGACGCAACTCACAGATTTTAAAGAAGGGCGTCGCACCAACGCTTCTATGCAGCCTTTTGCCAATATGCTGGATGATGAGCAGGTCCATGATGTGGCTGTTTATTATTCAAGTTTAGAGGTTACCGCGGATGCATCCGTTGAGGCCTCTGAGGCGCTTTTGGAACGGGGCCGCGAGCTGGCTTTAAACGGCGACTGGGATCGCTACATTGTTGCTTGTGTGAGTTGCCATGGACCTGGCAATCACGGGGTGGGCAGCACCTTCCCTAATATTTCTGGTCAACACCCTGCTTATATCGTCAAGCAGTTGCAGGCATGGAAAGAGGGTGAGCGTGAAAATGATCCATTGGGACTTATGAAAAGCATCGCGCAGCGCATGACCCAAGAAGACATGCAGGCAGTTGCCGCATGGTTGGGTCAACAGCCCGTCTTGCCCGAGAATAATTCCAAATAGCCAGGAGAGCAGCGTGTTAAATAGTATTCAGAAATTTACCTTAAAACAGGGGGCCGTACTTGCATTGGGTGCCTTGGCATCTTTTTCTGTGGTGGGCATGGATCGCTACACAGGTGTCATTGACGGTGAACCCAGCGAGGAACTGGTCAAGTTTATAGAAAATGTGGCGCCAGGTGCCCCGTTACCACAGGATGGCGAGTTTGTTCATATACCACCTGCCATTGATGCACTTGAAGACGAAGACATTCATCCTAAACTCAAAGAAACCATTCGCAGAGGTCATGATTTATTCGTAAACACCCAACAATTGCGGGGTGAAAATGTTTTTAACAACATGGATTGCGCGAGCTGTCACCTAGGCGATGGGCGTTTACCTTTTTCAGGGCCAGTGTGGCCAGCGGCGGTGGTATTGCCCGATTATCGGCCTAAAAACGATCATGTGAATAACCTCGAAGAGCGTATTGCTGGCTGTTTTACTTATTCCATGAACGGGACACCTCCAGAGTATGGCAGCGATGATATGTTGGCTCTGAGTGCTTACCTGCAGTGGTTGGCAAAAGGGGTGCCCATGTATGAGTCCAAGAAAATGTACGGACGCGGCTATCCTCGCCTAGAGGATCCCGAGCTCGAGCCAGATGCCCTGCGTGGCAAAGAGGTGTATGCACAAAATTGTGCTGTCTGCCACAGCGAAGATGGTGCGGGACAGGTGGTGGATGGTCAAGTCGTTTTCCCTGCCGTATGGGGTGATGACTCTTATAATTGGGGGGCAGGGATCTCCAGAGTATTTACCTTGGCATCCTTTATTAAGTACAACATGCCATTAGGCCAGCCCAATACCATCAGCGTTCAAGATGCTTGGGATTTAGCACAGTATATTGATAGCCAAGAGAGGCCTCAGGACCCTCGTTATACCGGTGATGTGGTGGAGACCCGTGAAAAGTATCTGGATACCTTTCATAAGCATACCCTCTATGGGGTAGAGGTGGATGGGCAGCTTTTAGGCGACCACGATAATGTTGGACACAAGGACTTTTTAGCCCCTGATGTGCTTCGTCCACGTGATTTCAGCGGTCAATCAAGCAACTAAAATATTGCCAAAACCATAGCTCCACTATTTTCTAAGAGCACCGAAATTTGATGGATTAATGGTGTTTTAACCTGTCTAATAATGAGCCGTACGTAGTGTACGGCTCTTTTTTTAGTGTTAAGGATCATCAAGCTTTGCTATTAAAATGGAAAAAAATGATGGATCAGTAACTGAGTGTGAATATTGATTTAGACTTCGATGAAAAAAGCAAAGCTGAGTCCACGGCTCCTTTTTGCTCAAAGGTGCATGTAACAATACTTACAATTACAGTTTATATAAAGAGAACAATAAAAGTGTTAAAAGCCCCGTAATCTTGGACTTTGCCGAGAAATGAACACTTACAAGTGGAAACTTGCCAGTGTTGGGTGGTCTTGGCGATGATGGGTAGACCATTCATCTTTAGGAGGTGCACATGCCCTTTAGTATCAAACGTTTTTCCACTGCCATTTTCTTTGCTGCAACTTTAGGCGCCGCGTCGACATTGTCTTATGCGCAACAAACGACACCTCCTGCTGCCCCTGCTGCACCAGAAATTGTGCAACCTACCGATGAGCAGCTAGAACGCTACGTTGCAGCTGCACGCAAGGTAGCTGAGGTCGCACAAGAGTATCAGCCACAGCTCGAGCAAGCTGAGGACCAAGCAGCTCAACAGCAGATTATGCAAGAGGCTGACGAAAAAATGGTTGCAGCAGTAGAGGCTGATGGTTTCTCGGTAGAAGAGTACAACGGAATTAGCTTGGCAATTCAACAGGACAGCGAACTGCGTCAAAAGGTCGAGCAAATGGTGAACCAATAAGGTTTTTATTGGCTATTGCCAGATAGAAAAAGCGCCCACTGGGGCGCTTTTTTGTTGTGTACAAGGCTTAGTTTTTGCGGGCAATCACCTGTAGGACTGAAGATGGGCCATCATGGCCAATCCCCTCGACGATATTCCTTTCTACTTTTTCAAAGTGCAGTAGCTCTAGTCCTTGAAGCTCTTGGCGTATGGTGTCAGGGTCATACAATAGATCAATATTTTTAGGGCCACCTGTCCCGTACTCTAATTGTTCAGGGGTGTAGGCCTCCATCAAAAAAATGCCCCCTTGTTTTAAAGTAAAAGCTAGGTTTTGGTGTATTTTGCGTCTCACCGCGGCGGGGACGTGGCAAAAGATATTAATCACGCCATCCCAAGCCTGAGGTTCAAACTCATAGTATTTGAGGTGTGCGAGTAGAGGGGTAACTGTGACCTGTTTTTCTTTGGCCAGTTGCTGGGTTTTGTCTAGACCTGCCGGGGCAGAATCTAAAGCGGTGACCTCATAGCCTTGTTGAGCCATAAAAACTGCATTTCTACCTTCACCCTCGCCCAGAGAGAGCAATTGACCTCCTCGTGGAAATACTTTTGCCTGCGCTTTCAAGAAATCATTAGGCAGCTTGCCATAATAGTATTCTGTTTGATTAAAACGCTCATCCCAGAATGTTCTTGGATCGTCATGACTCATGAGTAGGTCCTTTGATGTTTTTTAATAAAAAAATTTGTTTTAGGCTGCCCAATTAATAAAGGGTAGAATGAAAATGGTCAGTTGGATGTTCTATTTTAAAGGATTTTTATGGCAAACCCTATTCCACCACGCTTTCCCAAAGATTCGGCAATCTCACAGGCGCTTAAAACTCTGGCGCCCAAATGGGGTTGGTTTGTGGCGCTTGGATTGCTGTTATTGCTTCTTGGGATCATCGCCAGTGTGCACGTTCTGACTGCAGCTATCGTCAGCGTATGGTTTATTGGTCTGATGATGATGATTGGTGGGGTGGCACAGCTCATCCATGCATGGCGGACGCGCCCTTGGGCGAGCTTTTTATTATGGTCTTTTAGTGGATTGCTGTACTTGGCGGGTGGGGTGATTGCTTTTATTAACCCCATGCTTGGCGCCATGCTTTTGACTTTTCTACTGGGGGCAACCTTAATAGGCTTGGGCGCTTTGCGTCTATGGATCTGGTTTAATCACCGTTCCCAAGAGGGTTGGAGCTGGCTGGCCGTGAGTGGTTTGATTAGTGTGGTTGCAGGATTATTGATCGCTTGGGGGTGGCCCGATAACAGTGTGTTTATTATGGGGATGCTCTTAGCCATTGATTTGATATTTCAGGGTTGGAGTTTATTCTTTTTAGGGCTCGCACTTAGAAATGCTCGTTGAGGGCTAAAAGATTAAGATCTTTAATTTTTACTAATCATTGACCTTTATCAAGTTC
>JAJYTK010000017.1 GCA_021793095.1 Pseudomonadota bacterium | reverse complement strand
CTCTTTTCAGTCATCATGCTATTACAGTGCTAAAAAGCCTCATTTAGGTGTAAAAGTTGTATAAAAGGGCTGTTTATAGGGCTTTGTGGCGGGTTTGTTTGCTTTGGTTTTGCGGTTTATGCTATATTTAGTCTCTTAATCTATTTATGGTTTAGTAGGTTTTGGCGCATGTAGTATTTGCGCCATATTAATAAACATTAGCCCCAGCCAATCGTAGTTGGGAATGGAGAATAAAGATGTCGAACTCGACACCTGCATCTGCCGCATGGCGGCTAGGTCTTGTAGGGCGTAAAGTCGGCATGACGCGTATATTCACAGACGACGGCGATGCCGTACCTGTGACCGTCATCGACGTATCGAACAATCGAATCGCCCAGATCAAGACTCCAGAGGTCGACGGTTATGCCGCCGTTCAAGTAGCATTTGGCAATCGCCGTGCTTCCCGTGTCAATAAGCCTGCCGCCGGGCACTTCGCCAAGGCCGGTATCGAGGCAGGCAGCGTCCTCAGAGAGTTCCGTTTAGATCCCGCTGCACTCGAAAGCCACGAGTTGGGCCAGGAAATCAAAGTTGACAGCCTCTTTGAGGCTGGTCAAAAGGTTGACGTCACCGGCACCAGCATCGGTAAAGGTTTTGCTGGTACCATCAAGCGTCACAATTTCCGCGGGCAGCGCCGCACTCACGGTAACTCACTTTCCCATCGTGTACCTGGTTCTATTGGTCATTCTCAAGACCCCGGCCGTGTGTTCCCGGGCAAAAAGATGGCTGGTCACATGGGTGATGTTACCCGTACGATTCAAAACTTAGATATTGTGCGTGTTGACGCCGAGCGTAACTTGCTGCTCGTCCGTGGGGCTGTCCCCGGTCACAAGAACAGCAATGTTGTGGTGCGTCCCGCTATCAAGAAAGGAGCCTAACCATGGAACTCAAGCTCCTGAATGATCAGGGTCAAACTGCTTCTACAGTCGCTGCATCCGACGTTGTTTTTGGGCGCGAATTTAACGAGGCTCTGGTGCATCAGCTGGTCGTTGCTTACCAGGCGAACGCGCGCACTGCGAGCAGCAAGCAAAAAAATCGCAGTGAGGTTCGCTATAGTGGCCGCAAGCCATGGCGCCAAAAGGGTACAGGTCGTGCACGTGCTGGTGCTGCTTCCTCCCCACTGTGGCGTGGTGGTGGTCGCGTTTTCCCCAGCAGCCCCGAGCGCAATTACACCCATAAGATCAACCGCAAAATGTATCGTGCTGGCCTGCGCTCAATTTTGTCGCAGTTGGCCCGTGATGATCGTATTGCTGTGGTCGAGTCCTTTAACCTTGAGGCGCCCAAGACACGCTTGGCCGCACAAAAACTCAAAGGCATGGGTCTCGATTCCGTATTGATTGTCACCGATGATTTTGACGAAAATGTATACCTCGCTACACGCAACTTGGCAAATGTTGCTGTGGTAGAACCACGCGATGTCGATCCTCTTTCGCTGATTCACTACGAAAAAGTGTTAATCACCAAGCCCGCCATCGCCCAAATCGAGGAGATTTTAGGATGAACGTAGAACGCTTATATCAAGTCATCCTGGCTCCAGTCGTGACAGAAAAGGCAACGATTGTAGCAGAGAACAATCAACAGGTCGTTTTCCACGTGGCATTGGATGCTACCAAGCCTGAGATCAAAGCGGCAGTAGAAATGCTCTTTGATGTAGAGGTCGAGTCCGTACAAGTACTCAACCAAAAAGGTAAGCCAAAGCGCTTTGGTCGCTTTGAAGGACGTCGCCGCCACGGGCGTAAAGCTTATGTGCGCCTAAAAGACGGCCAGGAATTCGACTTTACTGAGGTAAATTAAAATGGCACTGCTTAAAGTAAAGCCCACGTCAGCTGGTCGTCGCGGCATGGTCAAGGTCGTACACAAAGAGCTTCACCGAGGGGCTCCTCATGGTCCTTTGCTGGCCAAGAAAAAGCGCAGCTCGGGCCGTAACCACCATGGCCGCATTACCGTACGTCATCGCGGCGGCGGGCACAGAAAACATTATAGAAACATTGATTTTAGACGCACCAAGGACGGTATCCCCGCGCGTGTAGAGCGTTTGGAATACGATCCTAACCGTAGCGCACATATTGCGTTGCTGTGCTACGCAGACGGTGAGCGTCGTTATATTATTGCACCGCGTCGTCTACAGGTTGGGGACACCGTGATGTCCGGCCAAGACGCACCCATTCGCCCCGGCAATGCGCTGCCAATCCGTAACATCCCTATTGGCGCGACCATTCACTGCATTGAAATGATGCCAGGCAAGGGCGCTCAAATCGCACGCTCTGCCGGTTCAAGTGCTGTATTGTTGGCCCGTGATGGTGCTTATGCTCAATTGCGCTTGCGCTCTGGTGAGGTTCGTCGCATTCATATTGATTGTCGCGCGACAATTGGTAGTGTCAGCAACGAAGACCATAGCTTGCGTCAAATTGGTAAGGCCGGTGCAACACGCTGGCGCGGTCGCCGTCCAGGCGTACGTGGTGTAGCTATGAACCCCATTGATCACCCCCACGGTGGTGGTGAGGGTCGCACAGGCGAGGGACGCGAGCCTGTCAGCCCATGGGGTACACCAGCCAAAGGGTATCGTACCCGGCGCAATAAGCGCACCAATTCAATGATTGTCTCGCGTCGCAAACGCAAATAAAGGGCAAGCACTATGGCACGTTCAATTAAGAAAGGCCCGTTTGTAGATGCGTCTCTACTTAATAAAGTAGAAGCTGCCATCGCGGGCAACAGCAAGCGACCCATCAAAACATGGTCGCGTAGTTCAACCATCCTACCCGAGTTTGTCGGGTTGACCATTGCCGTACACAATGGCCGTCAGCATATTCCTGTGTACATCAACGAGAATATGGTCGGTCACAAGCTTGGCGAATTTGCCTTAACCCGTACTTTCAAGGGGCATGTGGCAGATAAAAAGTCACGGAGATAAGCGATGGAAACCACAGCAAAAGTTCGTGGAGTACGTATCTCTGCT
The DNA here is from genome assembly GCA_021793095.1 of Pseudomonadota bacterium. Taxonomy (GTDB): domain Bacteria; phylum Pseudomonadota; class Gammaproteobacteria; order Burkholderiales; family Burkholderiaceae_B; genus Paenalcaligenes. The sequence goes on along the minus strand of JAJYTK010000017.1, from coordinate 7,454 downwards.
CAGAAAGCCCGCTTGGTCGCCGACCAAATTCGCGGAGAGCCTGTTGAGCACGCATTAAACATTCTTACGTTCTCTCCAAAAAAAGCCGCCGGCATTGTCAAGAAAGTATTAGAGTCTGCAATTGCTAATGCCGAGCATAACGATGGTGCCGATATCGACGAGTTGCGCGTCAAAGAGATTTATGTTGACAAAGCCACTTCGTTGAAACGTTTCGCCGCACGCGCCAAAGGCCGCGGTACCCGAATTGAAAAGCAAACCTGCCACATTGTGGTCAAGGTAGGCGCATAAGGGAGTCACAATGGGACAAAAAGTTAACCCGATTGGGTTCCGCCTCGCGGTAAACCGCAATTGGAGTTCACGCTGGTATGCTGACCATAATGAGTACAGCTCCATGCTGATCGACGATATCCGCGTGCGCGAATACCTAAAGAAGAGATTAAAGAACGCCTCTGTTGGCCGTGTAGTCATCGAGCGTCCTTCCAAAAATGCCCGCATCACCATTCACTCGGCACGCCCGGGGGTAGTGATCGGCAAACGCGGTGAGGACATCGAAAAACTCAAGGTCGAGCTGCAAAAGCTCATGGGCGTACCTGTTCACGTAAACATCGAAGAGATCCGCAAGCCGGAAACCAATGCACAACTGATTGCTGACTCTATTGCTCAGCAACTCGAGCGTCGTATTATGTTCCGTCGTGCCATGAAGCGCGCGATGCAAAACGCAATGCGCTTGGGTGCACAGGGCATCAAAATCATGAGTGCTGGTCGCCTAAACGGTATTGAAATTGCACGTACCGAATGGTATCGCGAGGGCCGTGTGCCGCTGCATACCTTGCGTGCCAATATCGATTACGGTGCCGCCGAAGCGCATACGACCTATGGAATTATTGGTATCAAGGTTTGGGTATACAAGGGCGAGCTATTGCCCGGTGGCGAAATTCCCGCCGAAGGCCCAGCCCCTGACGAACGACGTCATCGTCGTCCACGTGGTGATCGTCCTGAGGGTCGTCGCCGTGGTCGTGGTCATCGTCGCCAAGCCGCAGCCCCAGAAGGAGATAAATAATGTTGCAACCCGCTCGTAGAAAATATCGCAAAGAGCATAAAGGCCGCAACAAAGGTTTGGCAACGCGTGGCACCCAGGTGTCCTTTGGCGAGTTTGGCCTCAAGGCCACCAGCCGCGGACGCTTGACTGCCCGCCAAATCGAGGCCGCGCGTCGTGCGATTAACCGTCACATCCGTCGTGGTGGACGTATTTGGATCCGCGTTTTCCCCGACAAGCCCATTTCCGAGAAACCAGCAGAAGTGCGTATGGGTAGTGGTAAAGGTAACCCTGAGTTTTGGGTTGCCGAGATTCAACCCGGTCGCGTTCTATACGAAATGGAAGGGGTTAGCGAGGAGCTCGCACGCGAGGCTTTCCGTTTAGCTGCTGCAAAATTACCCGTGACGACGACTTTCGTCACACGTAATATGGGCTAAGGAGAACGTTATGAAAGCCAGTGAATTGCGTAATAAAACCCAGGAAGAGCTCCAAGAAGAGCTCGAGAGCCTGCTCAAGGCACAATTCAATTTGCGTATGCAAAGTGCCACTCAGCAGCTTACCAACACCAGCCAGATCAAACAGGTACGCCGTGATATTGCACGCGTCCGTACCGTAATGACTGAGAAACAGGCTGAGAAGGTAGGAAATTAATATGACTGATACACAAACCACTCCCGTAAAGGAAAAACGGCAGCGCGCTCTGCGCGGACGCGTGGTCAGCAATAAAATGGACAAGACCGTCTTAGTCCAGGTGGATCGCCGAGTAAAGCACCCTTTGTACGGCAAGATTATTATTCGTTCGCGTAAATACCAAGCGCATGACGAAGAAAATCAGTACAACGAGGGCGATATCGTCGAGATTGCTGAGGGGCGTCCCATTAGCCGTAACAAATCTTGGCATGTAGTGCGTTTGGTCACCCCTGCTCGTATCTAAGCAGGATAACGATCAGCGCAGCGCTTATTCTCTCAGAATGAGCGGCCAGCTTTGTTAGCAAAAAGGCCGGTGTCTGTATTACAGATACCGGCCTTTTTACGTTGTCGGCCCTGAGTCAGGGCCCTTGGGTGTATAGAGTGTTGATTACACCTGCGTCACATATTTAGTGACGAGATAGCCATCAAAGGTTTCTTGACCACCTTCGCTACCAATGCCGCTGTCTTTGACCCCACCAAATGGAGCCTCGGGTAAGGCGCTGCCAAAGTGGTTGATATTCACCATCCCCGCTTGGATTTCATTAGAGGCCATATGGGCCGTTTGCAGGTTGTTGGTAAAGACATAAGAGGACAGCCCGTAGGGTAGGCTATTGGCTTCTTGGATAACCTCTTGGTGGTCCGTAAAGGGCACCAGCGGTGCGATGGGACCAAAGGGTTCTTCCGTCATGACGCGGGCCTCTTTGGGCACATCGATGAGTACAGTAGGCATGTAAAAGTAACCTTTTTGGTCGTCTCTACCTTCACCGCCCAAGAGGACTTTAGCGCCTTTTTGTGTGGCATCATCCACAAATTGCTGCATTGAGGTCAGGCGTCGTTCGTGCGCCAAGGGGCCCATGTCGGTGCCTTCTTTGAGGCCATCATCTACTTTGATATCTGCCAAGGTTTGGGTAAAGGTATCTTTGAATTGCTCAAAAATATCTTGGTGGATGTAAAACCGGGTGGGCGAGATGCAGACTTGCCCTGCATTGCGAATTTTAAAACGAGCGAGCATTTTGGCCGCACGCTCGACATCAGCATCCTCAAAGACGATGACCGGTGAGTGTCCACCCAGTTCCATGGTGATTGGTTTCATGTGTGCTCCGGCCAGTGCAGCAAGCTGTTTGCCCACGGGTACCGAGCCAGTGAATGAAACTTTACGCACGATGGGCGAGCGGATGAGTTTGTCCGAGATTTCAGCCGGTACGCCCCACACCACATTGAGTACGCCTTTGGGCAGGCCCGCCTCGTGGAACATGCGGGCGATGGCCATGACGGCACTGGGTGAGTCTTCAGGGCCTTTGATGATGATGGTGCAGCCTGCGCCAATAGTGGCACAAATCTTGCGGATGGCTTGGTTGTAGGGGAAGTTCCAAGGGGTGAAAGCAGCACATACACCAATGGGTTCACGAATGACCATTTGGCGGACATTGGGCTGGCGTGGTGGGATGATACGGCCATAGATGCGGCGGCACTCTTCGGCATGCCAGTCGGCGTGATCGGCACAACTTTTAACCTCGCCGATTGCTTCATATAGGGGTTTGCCTTGGTCCAGGGTAATGTTGCGGCCGATCTCATCTGCCTGATCCCGGCTCATTTGAGCGACCTTGCGCAGTATCTCTGAGCGCTCCATGGGAGAGCTGTGACGCCAGCTTTCAAAGGCCTTTTGTGCGGCCTCTAGGGCGTTGTCCAAGTCTTGCTCTGTCGCGTGTGGGAGTTTGCCAAGAACCTCTAGTGTGGAGGGGTTGATGATATCTTGGCTCTCACGGCCGCCACCAGTGATAAATTCACCGTTAATGTATAAGGCCAAATCTTCGTACATGATGCTCCTCTTGTTTCTATAAGTTTAATTTATTGGTGTTTTGAATGATTGGCTTGAGTCCAAATTGATAATTGATTTTATTCTTTATTAGAGATTCTTAATAGGGATTTTATAGATTAGTTACTTTGCGGTTGCTCTAGGGGTTGGACTGTCTGATAAGTAATTACAGTATAATAGTTTCGTTTTTAACCCTAATAAGAGGCGCATCGTCGCCTTTTTTTGTGTGGTTGTATTATGGGGGCTTTGGGCCGGTACGATTTCAGTTATTAAATGAGCGCGGAGTGCATATGAAAATCGTAGTCGTTGGGACTGGGTATGTGGGGTTGGCCAATGCTGTGTTATTGGCACAGCATAATGAGGTGGTGGCAGTGGATATTGATGCGGACAAGGTCGCGCAGCTCAATCGCCAAGAGTCACCCATACAGGATGAGGATATTTCTCATTTCCTCAAAGAAAAAGAGCTCAACCTAAAGGCAACCACAGATGGGTTGTCAGCCTATGCAACGGCGGATTATGTGGTGGTGGCAACGCCGACGGATTACGATCCCAAGAGCAATTATTTTAATACCAGCTCGGTTGAGTCTGTGATCAGCGACGTATTGGGGGTGAGTGATTCTGCCACTATTATCATTAAATCCACGATTCCTGTTGGGTTTACACAAGCATTGCGCGAGCGCTTTGATACCGATCGAATTATTTTTTCCCCTGAGTTTTTGCGTGAGGGCAAGGCGCTGTATGATAATTTGCACCCTTCGCGCATTATTATTGGCGAGGATTCCGAGCGTGCGCGTACTTTTGCGCATTTGCTAACCCAAGGGGCCGTGACTAAAGACCCCTCTGTTTTGTTTACGCATGCCACAGAGGCCGAGGCGATCAAGTTGTTTGCCAATACTTTTTTGGCGATGCGGGTGGCTTTTTTCAATGAGTTGGATTCCTATGCTTTGAGTCACGATTTAAATACGCGTCAGATTATTGATGGGGTGTGTTTAGATCCCCGTATTGGGGGGCACTATAACAATCCGTCCTTTGGTTATGGAGGCTATTGCTTGCCCAAGGACACCAAGCAGTTGCTCGCTAATTATGGGCATGTGCCTAATAATTTGATTCGTGCCATTGTGGATGCAAATCGTACGCGCAAGGACTTCATTGCAGACGACATTATCAAGGCATTACAGCTGCAGGCCGCTCGTTGGGCGCAAGCTCGCAAAAATGGTGAAACAGGGGGCGATGCAGGCGCTGCTGCTGAGCGTTTGGCTGGATACCCCAGCAGTATCATGCAAGAGACTTTTACCCATACCATTGGGGTGTATCGCTTGGTGATGAAAGAGGGCAGTGATAATTTCCGCGCTTCTGCCATTCAGGGGATTATGAAACGCCTCAAGGCCAAAGGGTTTGAGGTGATTGTTTATGAGCCGGTGCTCGAGGTGAGCCATTTTTATAACTCGCCTGTGGTGAATGATTTGGATGCCTTTAAAAAACAAAGCAGTATTATTATCGCCAACCGATTGGCAGATGAGATTCGCGATGTGGCCGATAAAGTCTATACGCGCGATTTATTTCAATCTGATGCCTAAACTACCCAAGGAGTCCGTTGATGTCAGCTTTTTATGAGTTAGTAGATAAAAAAGTTGATACCGAAAAGCAGCTCGTGCAGAGCATTTACCAGCCCACCCTACATGCACAGGGGGCGTGGAATGCCAACGAGCAACATATGGGGCCTGTCAGTGGTTTGTTGGCCGCCGAGATAGAGCAGTTTTTTCCGCGCGATGATATGCGCTTGGGGCGAATTAGCTTTGATATTTTTGGCAAGATGCATCTTGATCAGTGCACGGTTCAAACGCGGTTGATTCGTCCCGGTCGTACGATTGAGCTGGTCGAGTCACAGATGGAGATTCGAGGTCAGGTTTGTGTGGTGGCACGCGCTTGGCGCTTGTTGACTCAGGACAGTAGCGCAATTGAAGGGCAAGAGGATCAACCCGTGCCTGGGCCGCATGCAGGTGGGGTGGTGTGGACAGAGCAGGAGGGGTGGCGCGGTGGCTATATACAGGGCTTGAGCGCCGTGCAGATGCCGGGTCATCGACCTGGTAAAGGGCTGGTGTGGCTCAATACGGACAAAGTATTAGTCGCGGGTCAACCGGACAGCGATTTTGCCCATTTGATGAGTTTGGTCGATATGGCCAATGGGGTGGCGCATCGTCAATGTGATGCTGAATTGCTTTGGGCGTTTCCAAATCTCGATTTACAAATACATATGCTGCGTCAGCCCAGTGGACGTTGGTTGGGTTTAGAGGCGGTCCAGCAATATAGCAGTGATGGTATTGGCCTGAGCAGCGCAGTGCTCCATGATGAGCACGGTCCATTTGGGCGTAGCGAGCAGATCCTGACTTTGCGTCCGATGGCGCAACCACTATAGGATGAGCAGCAACCAAGCTTAAAGACCACATTCTTTGATTGCCATCAAAATTACCCAGTGTTTACGGTTGGGTATTTCAGTTACTATGGGGGCTGTTTGGTTTTTTAAAAGTATTTAGTTATGCCGTTGCGCCCGTTGAAAAAGGCCGTTGTTTTTTTCTCGTTGCCTTTAGTTTTTTTGAGCACTCCTTCTTTTTCCGAATCGTCCGTCACACTGTATGGTGCAGTCGATAGTAATTTACAGTGGAGTCAGCAGAAATACTCTGTGGATGGGGTGGATATTAAATCGACGCGCACGGGGTTAAATGACGGTTATCTGAAAAGCAATATCTGGGGTTTAAAAGGCACTGAGCAAATCAACCCACAACTGGATGTCTTTTTTAATTTAGAAAGTAAATTCAGTTTGTCGGATGGCACCTCTAAAAGCATGTTTAGCAAAAAGTCTTTTATGGGGTTACGACATGAGGGGTTAGGTACCCTTAGCTTGGGCCGGCAGAAATCATCTTCTGATGATTTTTTGGCGGTGAATATGGTGCGTGGCCTGGGTAAGGTCTCTCGCGCTTTTGGGGGCTCGGGGGTGACGGCGGATAACCTACTCAAATACGAGAGTCCGCAGATGTATGGACTGACTTTGGGGGCCAGTTATGCCCGCAAAGGCAGTGTATTACGCTCTGATTTGCATCAAATAGAAACAGACTTTGAGCACTACAGCAGTATTGCTGCGCGATATGAACGAGGGCCTTGGCAGATGTCTGCCAGCTATGACAGAAAGCGGGGCCTAGATAATAATCAACGAGCTCAAGACTTTAGCCTGCGTGGTTGGACCCTCGGTACGGTCTATGATTTTGATGCATTTAAACTGAGCTTGGCCTATGGGCGGGACTATAACGGCAAATTTAATACGGCCGGTAATATTAAAAATATTGGCGGTACCAACCCCAGTCTCGCCGGCGAAGAGCTTATTGGCTTTTATAATCGTCAGGGATTCAAGTCTAAAAACTACTATGTAGGGATGAGCATGCCTATTGACCAATGGAAATGGGCTATCTCCTGGACACGCTCCTCATCCAATATGGGCGATCTCTTTCGCAATGAAACTGGGCGTGCATTGCCTACAGGCAGCCAAAATATTTATGCCACTCAGTTGACGTACTCTTTGTCTAAACGCACCACGGCTTATGTTTATGGAGCCTACGGAAAAAACCTGGCCTACCTGAAAAACCTGACTGGCAAAGAGGTGGGGGTGGGTTTAAACCATCGCTTTTAATGTCCTATAGGCTGTTTCTCACCTCTGGAGGAGAGGCCACATCAGATAAAAATAATGATTGGTTGCATTGGTAGCAGCTGGAAACAGAATGTTCTTTCTCTCCGACTATACTCTTTATTCTTTCTGATTGGTTTTGCTTAATAAACTATAAAAAATAGGAAAGCAGGTGATGGGAGAGTATTTTGAGGCATTCTTTTTTCTGGCCTTTTTTTATTGGCCTATCTATCTAG
>JAJYTK010000016.1 GCA_021793095.1 Pseudomonadota bacterium | reverse complement strand
GGTGGCCGCCAGCATCGCGCTCTTGCAGGCGGCCGGCATGATCAAGCCATTAACCCAGCTGTAGGCGAATCAATGCGCCGCCCAAGGCCGATCGCTGCACCTGTATTTGCCCACCATACACCGTGATCAGATCATTGACGATCGCCAGGCCAAGCCCCGAGCCGGGCGCACTCTCATCGCCCCGCACGCCGCGCTCTAAAATACTGTTGATCTGATCGGTGGCGATGCCTGGGCCATCATCCTCACAGATGAGCACCCACTGGGCACGCCCCACCTGACCATCTACGGCTTGTGTGGTGATACGTACCTGTTGTTTGGCCCATTTGCAGGCATTGTCAAAAATATTGCCCAAGATTTCCTGCAAATCGTGTTCCTCGCCCGTAAAATAAAACTCATTGGCATGTAAGTCGACCTGCCAATGTAATGCCTTGTCAGCGTAGACACGTGTGCATACGCGTTGAATAGCCGCAATCACCGGCGGCACCTGAGTGCGCACACCAAAGGTTTTGACCTGTGCCACCGCCCGCGCCCGGGCCAAATGCACATTGAGCTGCTGCTGCGCCACCCCCACCTGTTCGCGCACCAAAACGCCCAACTCGGAATCATCGGTGGCTGCTGCGTTGCTCAGCACACTCATGGGGGTTTTCATCGCATGCGCTAAATTACCGGCTTGTGCACGCGCGCGCTCGAGGACCACCGCATTGGTGCCGAGCACATTATTAAAAGCCTCGGTGAGGGGCGTGATTTCACTGGGAAAATCCCCCTCAAGCTGTGCCTTTTCACCTTTTTCTATCGCGCGCAATTGCTTGACCAAACGCTGCAGCGGACTCATCGCTGCACGAAACTGCACGGCGGCCGCCGCCAAAATACCCAATGCCATCAAACCAAAGGCAATCACCAACAAGGTGGTGAAACGGGCCATTGGCCCCTGTACCACCGTTTCATGCGCTGCCATCGTCAGCAATAACTCTGGTGCCCCCTCATCTGCCAGACGCAGTCGCTGCTGCAATACGTACAAGGGCTCATCATCAATAAAACGTACCCCGGTCCACCATTGCTGAATCCCCCGCATGGGCAATATGGGCAGACTCTCATCCCACAGTGAATCCGACTGCAAGGCCGAAACATAATGAGACTGGGGGGTTTGCTGCCCCTCTTGGGAACCCGTTGCCGGTAGGCTGACCTGCCAATACCAACCCGAGAGAGGTTGCTCAAAACGCGGCTCGCTCAGGCGCCCCGATAACTGTACCTGCGAGGCCAAAAACAACCCATCCTCAGCGCCCTCAGCATCCACATCGTCCGCCGCCTCCTGCCACTCGAGTGCCGCACTGAGCTGATTTAAATGCACGCTGAGCTCACTGCGCAACTGGGACTCGGCCTGCTCTTTAAACACATACCAAACCACCGTACCCACCACCAGCAAACTGGCCAGCACCCACAATGCCGTCCCCAGCAATAACCGCCAGCGCAACGACGCAAATAGACGATGCATCCGCCCCTCCTGGAGAATTAAGCCGACTCGACAGGCACCAGTCGATACCCCTGACCGCGCACAGTTTCTATGGCCTGAGCCGGGATTTTTTTGCGCAAACGACCGATAAATACATCAATGGTGTTGGAATCCCGATCTTGATCCTGCGCATAGATATGCTCGCTGAGTTGGCTGCGGCTAATGATCTGACCGGCATGGTGCATCAAATAAGACAGCACCCGAAACTCATAACTGGTCAGCTGCACGCTCTGCCCTGCGTAACTGAAATGAGAATGACGCGTATCCAAAACCAGCTCACCGCAACTGAGTTCGGCACTGGCCTGGCCAGCAACCCGCCGCAACAAAGCGCGTAAACGGGCCAAAAGCTCTTGCATATGAAAGGGTTTGGTCAAATAGTCATCAGCCCCGGCATCAATGGCCAACACCTTTTCATGCCAGCTATCACGGGCGGTGAGTATTAAAATAGGCATGGTCAACCCCTCGTCTCGCCACCGCTGCAGCACGGTCAAGCCATCCATCTCGGGCAAACCCAAATCAAGCACCACCGCATCAATCGCCTCAACACTGCCTATATAATGAGCCTCAGTGCCATCCGCCGCCACATCAACAACGTATTCCTGCGCTTCTAAGGCAGTGACTATCTGCTGCGCTAACTGCGCATCATCCTCAACGACCAAAATTCTCATGCCTTTTCCTCGAGCCATGTTTTTTTCTGGACTTATGATCTATGAGTGTGCCATCTTGGGCATCTACCCATACCTTGGTAATGTAGCCGCCCTCTTGGAGGATCACTAGGGTATAAACCCACTCGTCCTCATCATGGGTCAATGCGGCCTTGAGAACCTTGCCGGGAAACTGCTCTAGCATTTGCGCAGCGACCTTGCGCAATGAGAGCACATGGCCTTGTTGGTAGGCCCGGCGGGCCTCATCGGCGCTCAATGGGGGATGCTTGTGGTGATGGGCATGGGGGTGCGCAAAGCTGCTGCTGACCCCCAACGGCAGGGTCACCGCCAACACCATCATCAATAGAATCTTTTTAAAGCTCACAGTCTCATCCACAGTGGGTCACGGTACGCTTATTTTAATCACCGATGCATTAACCCTGCGTGAATAAAAAATGAAGCAATCATGAATCAACGCTTCATTATGGATTCATATACAGTGGTGCACAATGAACATGGTACAGACAGATTGTCATCAGCACAGGAGCATTTCATGCACAAGAGAACACATATTGCAGCCTTTCTTTTAGGGGCTACTTTTTTGGCCAGCCCACTGGCTTGGGCCCAAAATGACACGGCCACTGAAAACCAAGGCAAAACCCTCAGCACCCAAGAGGTCAAGGAAAACAACATCGACCGCTCTGACTGGATAGGCTTTGATGAGGCCACCAAAAAACTCAAAGACGCTGGTTATGGGGATATCATACTGCTCAAACAAACGGGCAAAGGCTATTTTGCCCGCACCCGCGATGATGAGGGCAATTTTCGCCACATCTATATCGATCCCAAAGGCGAAATGGACATCAAAAAACAATACACCCAGGGCAATCGGCGAGGCGGCCAACACTTTCATGGCGAGCGCGGCCCACGTAAAGGGCACCACTCACACCACCAACGCCGTCACCAGCAGCATCATCAACAGTAACTCTGCTGCCTCGCGATAAAAAAGGTGAGCCACAACACATAGTGGCTCACCTTTTTTGTATTGAAAACCAAGGGCCCCTCTGAACAGGGGCAACATACCTGGTCATCTATCGCGGCAAAGATTATCGCGATGAACGCCCGATAATACGGGGAAATACATTATGCTCTGGCCCCTTGGAGCGATGATAAAAGGCCATCAAGACATGACCAATAATGAATAAAAAGAGCAGCCAACCAAACACACTGTGCCACTGATTAGCCAGATCGACCCAAAACTCGACCTTGTCATCACGGGGGGCAAATATCTGCAAACCAAAATAACTAAAGCCCCGCCCCGAACCATAGGCGCGCATAAACGCCAAGGTAGGGGTCAATACCATCAACACATACAGAGAAAAATGACCCAAGCGCACATTAAAATTATTGTCAGGACGGCGGGCGCGCTGCGACAACAACCAAATAATGCGGATCACCCCTAACATCAGCATGGTGAAACCAACCAAAGGGTGGAAACGCCAAACCGCCTCATTTAAAGCAGAGTCTCGATCAATGAAATGCACCGTCGCGGTGAATAACATCCACATAAACCCCACTGTCATCAGCCAATGCAAAAATCTCGTGACTGTCCCGTATCGGGTTTTTGTATCTACCAACATAAATTGCTAACACTCATGAGTAAAAAAATAAAAGTCAGGAGTTAGACTCAAAGGGCACCTCATTTAAAAGCCATTCGCGCCAGATAGCAACCAACAACGCCATCAGCACGGGCCCTATAAATAACCCTACAAAGCCTAAGGTCTTTACGCCGCCCACCAAGCCAAAAAAGGTCGGCAAAAATGGGAGCTTGACCGGGCCTCCGACCAACCGAGGACGTAAGGTCTTGTCGACGATGAAGAGCTCGATCGAGCCCCACAAGAATAACCCTACACCTGCCATGATCTTACCAGAGGACAGCAGATAAATAGATACAAGTGTAAAGGATAAGGGCGCCCCACCTGGGATCAGTGCCATAAAGCCAGTCACCGCCCCTAAGAGTGCAGGGGAAGGCACCCCAGCAATCCAATAGGCCACGCCCAACACCACCCCCTCGCCGATGGCAATGAGACCCATCCCAGTCACGGTGGAGTTAACTGTAGCGGGAACCACGCGAGAGAAACGCTGCCAACGCTTGGGTAAAATGCGCTCACCAATAATGTCTATTTGCGCCAAAATACGATCCCCATCCTTATACACAAAGAATAAGGTGATCAGAAAAAACAGCAAATTGAGCAACAGATGCACCACATCCCCTGTGGCCGTGAGCACCATGCGATAAATATTGCCCAAGTGCTCACCACTGATCATTTCAACCAATGCCCCCAAAGCATGCGGCTCGCCCAGGTACATGCCCCAATACTCAGTCAAATGCTCGCCCACAAAAGGCAACTCGGCCAACCAAGTGGGGACCGGCGCCCCTTCGCGGTTAACCACCAATGCCCAGATCACAAAACTGCTGGCCTCTTGGATGACAAAGGACAATGCCAACGCCAAAGGGATCAGCAAAATGCCAATGAACATCAACAGCGCCAGTGTCGCGGCCACGGTATAGCGGTAGCGGCAGCGAGCCAACAACTTTTTATATAAAGGCCAGCTGGCCAAGCCGATCACCAGTGCCCCCAGCACCGGAATCAGAAAATCCTTGAGAAAAAACAACCCGACCAGCAGAACGATGAGGACCAGCCATCGAGCGATCAGATACGGAGGCAAAACAGGCTGCATCATATTGGGTCTTTATGTGTTTGATAAAAAAATGCAGATAAAAGGCTGCAAATATACCAAGAAAAAATCAAACCAGAGCCTACGGGTGGGCCGGCAACTGGCGCTTGTGCGCGCTGGCACGGTAGTGTCGTAAAATCACCTCAAACACCTGAGGTGAGACTGCCTGACCAGTTAAAAAAGCATCTATATCACCATAGCTAATACCAAACGCCTCTTCGTCGGCGAGTAACGGCCGGTCAGACTCGAGGTCAGCGGTGGGTACCTTGTCAACCAAATGCTGGGGCGCCCCGTAGGCTCGGGCCATCGCTCGCACCTGTGATTTGGTCAGCCCTGTCAAAGGCATGATGTCTGCGGCGCCATCCCCATATTTAGTGAAATACCCCATCAAGGCCTCAGCGGCCTGATCACTGCCCAGCACCAACCCTGCGTGGGCGGCTGCGCAAGTATACTGTGCGATCATGCGCTGGCGTGCTTTGACATTGCCAATAATGTAATCCCGCTGAGCCGCAGGTAAAGGACCCTGAGCAGCCTCTAACTGGGCCACTAAGGCATCGGTGGCAGGTTGGATATCGACCACGTGATGATAATCAGGGGCAATACACTCAACCGCAGCAATTGCATCATCGGCATCGGCCTGTTGGCCATAGGGTAAACGCAGCGCATAAAAGCTGGCCTGCAGTCCCTGTGCCCGTGCGGACTGTACCGCATGTTGGGCAATCAAGCCGGCGAGCAGGGAATCCACCCCTCCACTAATACCCAAAACCAATGCACGGCCACCCGTGTGCCGCAGATAATCCACCAGGAACTGCTCACGGCGCTGGCGCTCGTCATCAATATCAATGGTGGGCTGTACACCCAAAGCGTGAATGATCTCTTGTTGTTGTGCGCGTTGTTGTGCCGATAACACCCTATTCACCTCATCGTTGGTCTCTGCCATGGTGGTGCCCTCTGTGTTTATTATGTTCCTATTATCCTCTGGTCACGAGAGCCAAACATCACCATGCGCTAGTAGCACTAAAATAGCACATATTGTACCTGCCAAGCATGGATTTTTACCCCTCCATATAGTCGGCTTTCAAACTTGTTTTTATTTTGACCAAAGGTAAAATCTGTATCCAAACTGCTACAAGCCCTGCGATAACTCATGGGATGACCAGCTGTAAATAAATCACGATATGCCTCATAAACAAAAGCTGATGGAATACTTTCACCGCGGCTCCAGCTCTATTCTGGATACCCTTTCTGATAAAAAGCACAGCCCTGACTTTGCCTATGCCCGTAATCACTACCTAGGGAGTCGCCTGCGCATTGTATGCTGGATTTTCATCCTCTTGTCGCCCTTTTGGGCGCTCTTTGATCACCTGCTTTTACCGGCCGAACCCCTCCCCGAGCTGCGGCTCGCCCGCCTGTTTTTCTTTGGCTCTCTAATCGTTATTTTATTATTGTCGCACTGGCGGCTTTTCGCTCGGCATCAGACCCTACTTGCGGCCATGCTCTTGCTCAGCCCAGCCTGTTTTTATGCGTATTTGCTCTTTGTGACCGCCCCATTTGAGCTGCCCGAGTTAGGAAACTACCAATTTATCCCCTTTTTGCTGGTCGCGACGCTGAGCATTTTTCCTTTGACCTTACTCGAATCGCTGCTAGTGGGGTGCCTGGTGATCATCGTGCAGCTCTATTCTTTTTATGTGGATGCCACCCCCACTGCCTATCTCATTCAGCAACTTTGGCTCTTGTGCGCCTTGTTGGTGATGGCCCTCACTGCAAACCACTTTCACCTCAATCTGCTCTTGCGCCTCTATCGTCAGGCCACGCATGACCAGCTCACGGGGCTACTCAACCGCCATGCGCTCTTAGATCTGATGGACAGCCAAGAACAAAATGAATCGCGCGGCCACCCAATGGGCATCATGCTGATTGATTTAGACCATTTTAAAAAAATAAATGACACCTACGGCCATGCCGTCGGCGATGAGGTCTTGCGCCGCTTTGCCGATCTGCTGCGGACCCATCAAAAGCCCACTGATCGCATTGCCCGCTATGGAGGCGAGGAGTTTTTACTGATCCGCGATGTCGGCAATATCAATGCTCTACACGCCCAAGCAGATGCCATCAGAAAGGCGACCAGCACACTTTCCATCCAGGATTTTGAGGGCAACGCAGTGCAGTGTACTGTTAGCATTGGCGTGGCCATCACGGGCCCAGAGCGCCCTCTGAATCGTACGATCCAAGCCGCTGACGAGGCCCTTTATGCCGCCAAACGCGCTGGCCGCAATCAAGTAAAAAGTGCCGATGACCCTCAATTGGCCATCGGCACTCATTAGCCTGTATCGGGGTCCTAGCGCCCTGCCTTGTTTAACGGCGTTGGGTCACCTGACTGATATCACGTACCGCACCGCGATCGGCTGAGGTCGCCATCGCCGCATAGGCGCGCAAAGCCTGGCTGACTACGCGCTTGCGATCTTCCTGCGGCTGCCAGGCCATATCGCCACGCGCCTCCATCTCGTCACGACGGCGTTCTAGTTCTTGGTCACTGACGGCCAAATGAATACGCCGATTAGGGATATCAATTTCAATGGTATCACCCTCTTCGACCAAGGCGATGGCGCCCCCCTCAGCGGCCTCGGGCGAGGCATGGCCAATCACCAACCCAGACGAGCCCCCTGAAAAACGACCATCGGTAAACAGAGCGGCCTGCGCCCCGAGGCCCATGGATTTCAGATAAGAGGTGGGGTAAAGCATCTCTTGCATGCCGGGCCCGCCTTTAGGCCCCTCGTAGCGAATAACCACCACATCTCCAGGACCCACCTTGCCCCCTAAAATACCGTCAACGGCTGAATCTTGGCTCTCAAAAATACGCGCTGTCCCGGTAAAGGTGAGGATACTTTCATCAACCCCGGCGGTTTTCACGATACACCCATCCTCGGCCAAATTACCATACAGCACGGCCAAGCCTCCATCCTCAGAATAGGCATGCGCCATATCCCGGATGCAACCATTGGCACGGTCTAAATCCAAGCTCTCGTAATAACGATCTTGGCTAAAGGCGGTTTGGGTCGGCACCCCACCGGGGGCACTCAGATAAAAGCGCTCGACGGCTTTGGCATTGTCGCCAAGGACATCCCAGTTTTTAATGGCCTCGCCCAACGTGCCACTATGGATATTGCCAACGTCTAAATTGAGTAAGCCACCTCGGGCCAACTCAGCCAAAATACCTAAAATGCCCCCCGCGCGATGGACGTCCTCAACGTGCACATCATCAATGGCTGGCGATACCTTGCACAGGCAGGGGACCTTGCGCGACAAGCGATCAATATCGGCCATGGTGAAATCCACCCCCGCCTCTTGGGCAGCGGCCAATAAGTGCAACACCGTATTGGTTGACCCTCCCATGGCAATATCCAACACCATGGCATTTTCAAAGGCCTCAAAGGTGGCAATATTACGGGGTAAGACCGACTCGTCTTTTTCCTCGTAGTAGCGACGGCACAAATCAACGATCACCGCACCCGCGCGCTCAAACAGACCCTTGCGGCGGGCATGCGTCGCCACCAGCGTCCCGTTGCCCGGCAGCGCCAAGCCCAAGGCTTCGGTCAAACAGTTCATCGAGTTAGCAGTAAACATCCCCGAGCAGGACCCACAGGTCGGGCATGCGCTGCGCTCGATATCCAGCATCTCTTCGTCACTGACAGAGCTATCGGCGGCCTGGACCATGGCATCAACCAGATCCAGCTTGTGTACGACCGTTTTACCGTCCTTGGCGACCACCTTGCCCGCCTCCATGGGCCCCCCTGAAATAAAGATCACAGGGATGTTCAGGCGAAAAGCCGCCATCAACATGCCCGGGGTGATTTTGTCGCAGTTAGAGATACACACCATGGCATCTGCACAGTGCGCATTGACCATATACTCGACCGAATCAGCAATCAGATCGCGGCTGGGTAGGGAATACAGCATCCCGTCGTGCCCCATCGCAATCCCATCATCGACCGCAATGGTGTTGAACTCTTTGGCCACACCGCCTGCCGCTTCGATATTGCGCGCGACCAGCTGCCCCATATCTTTTAAATGGACATGTCCTGGCACAAACTGGGTAAATGAATTAACAACTGCGATAATGGGTTTGTTGAAATCATCGTCTTTCATCCCGGTGGCGCGCCACAGAGCACGCGCACCCGCCATGTTTCTACCATGAGTAGAAGTACGTGAACGATATTGAGGCATAATAATTCTCTAACAAAAAGGAAAAATCTAAAAAAACTGGGCACCTAGCAAATGCAGCCCATACATAATCTATAGCAGGAGTTTCTCATGCAATTGCAGTCTACCTCCTCACATGCAGCATTACTGCAACAAGTCATTCGCCTACTAGGGAAAGTACTTGGAAATGTCATTCGGAGCAACAACGGTGAGGCAATGTTTCAGCGTATTGAACAGGTCCGCCGCACGGCTGTGGACCTCAAGCGCCAGAAAAACAACCCGGACAGTGAGGCCCTCAGTACTGCCCTTTCGGCCTTGAGCGCAGATGAGGCACAGACCGTCGCACGTGCATTTACCTACTTTTTACACCTCGCCAACATTGCTGAGGATCATGTCCTGCGCGCTTACTGGGAGGCCCCCGCGACCAACGGACGCGGTGCCCCCACCTCGCTGGCCTATGCCCTACAAACCGCCCTCGATCAACATACCCCCACAGAGGTATTAGATACCCTCAATCATAGCTGCATTATGCCCGTGCTCACCGCACACCCGACCGAGGTCCAACGACAAAGCACTTTAGCCCTGCACCGCGCCATTGCCAGCTGCCTCGAAGCCTTGCCCTTAGCTGAGCTTCAAGCGGGTGCCGATCTATGGGCCCAGGGCGAGCGAGCACGCACCTTGGACGGCCTCATTACTACTTTATGGCAAACGCGGCTGTTACGCCCGCATACCCTGACCGTTGAGGATGAAATTGATAATGCCCTGGCCTACTACCCCCTAACCTTTTTCAAGGCCATCCCCGAGCTCTATCTCAATACCTTTGAACATCTGGACGCATCGCTGCCACTCAGCCAAAAGCCCGCGGCCGAGCAGCCCCTCTTTTTACGGATGGGCAGCTGGATTGGCGGCGACCGCGATGGCAACCCAAAAATCAATGCCCACACCCTGCAAACAGCCGCCCAACATCAAGGCCGCTGTGTCTTTGATTTTTACCTCAGTGAGCTGAAAGCACTGGGCACCGAGCTTTCAATCGCTGAGAGCCTCTCACCGCCCAGCGCCCAACTATTGGCCCTGTCGGCAGAGAGCCAAGATCCCTCGCCCCATCGCTTAGACGAACCCTACCGGCGCGCTTGCATCCACATCTATGCCCGCCTAGATGCCACCTGTTTACAGCTGACCGGTGAGCGACGCGCCATCCACCCGACCTACACGGCCACAGCCTATGTCGATGCCGCTGACTTTTTGGCCGATTTACAAATCATTGCCGACTCTTTGCAGCAATCTCAGGCGCAGGCCATCATCAACTTACGCTTGGCCCCCTTGATTCAGGCGGTGCGCGTGTTTGGCTTTCATTTGGCCACCATTGATC
>JAJYTK010000015.1 GCA_021793095.1 Pseudomonadota bacterium | reverse complement strand
ATCAATGAGGTGACCAGCAGGCCAAAGAAGACAATAATGACGTAGATGGAAATATTGAGCCACAGCATGAGGCTGTATAGGCCCAACATCAAAAGAATATTGGATTGCTCATTAAAGTTTTGCACGGCGATGGAATGACCCGCAGACAGCAATACATGGCCCCGATGCTGTAGCAGCGCATTCATGGGCACCACAAAATAGCCCGACAGGGCGCCAATCACAATCAGCAGCGTATAAACGGCCCAGGTGCTTTTAACAACCAGCATAAAGAGCACCATCAGCCCCATCACCGCCCCCATGGGCAAGACGCTGAGCGCACGGCGCAAGGGGACACGCCCCGCCAAAGACGCACCAATCACCGTTCCAAAGGCCGTCACCCCCATGAGAATAGAGGACTGATCCAGTCGGTACCCCAGATGCTGAGCCCCCCACTCGATAACGATGAGCTGTAACGTCGCGCCCACCCCCCAAAACAAGGTAGTCACGGCCAGGGAGATTTGGCCCAGTTTATCACTCCATAAAATCACGACGTAGCGCTTGAAAGTGCTGAGCAAGACCAGTGGGCGGGTTTCTTGTTTTGGGTAGACCATGCCCGTTTTGGGGATCATGAGGTTAAAGAGTGCGGCGGCGAGATAGACTAAGGCGATGACCAAAATCGCTGCCTCAGCTCGGTTATAGGCCATGCTCGACAGGCCGAGATCACGCATCAGGAAATGTGAGACATCGGGGTGAATCAAAACCCCGCCCAAGACGGTGCCGACAATGATGGATAAGACCGTAAGGCCCTCAATCCAGCTATTGCCTTTGACCAAAAGCTCGGGCTTGAGCATCTCGGTGATGATGCCGTATTTAGCGGGTGAGTAGGCGGCGGCGCCCACCCCAACCAAAGTGTAAGCGACAAATACCCAAGTGAGCTGTCCCCCTGCAGAGTTGGCCAGAAAGGTGACCAGAAACATTAAAATGCAGCCAGCAATTTTGACGGCATTGGTGCTGAACATGACCCGGCCCTTTGGGAAAGAGTCAGAGAAAGCGCCAACAAAGGCAGCTAACACCACATAAGCCAGAGCAAACCACCACTTCATCAGTGGTACCATCCAGTCCGGTCCTTGCAAATCATCGATCAAGGCAATGGCGGCGATCAGCAGGGCGTTATCGGCAACCGAAGACAGAGCTTGGGCTGCCATCACTAGGTAAAAGCCACGATTCAATGTATACGCTCAGTAAAGATTGGTAAAGAAGGCTCACAGACATCCGCGCGATATGGCCGCTACGCTTACAATAGCGGGCAAGGCCACGGATGACTTGAGGGCTTTTTACGCCATCAAGACATAAAAATCATAGCGTAAAAATGAAAACATTGTAGGATAAAATGTTTTCGAAGTACTTTTTATACGTATAAAGACAGTGCAACTGGTAGAAATCAAACTCGCTGGATTCAAATCCTTTGTGGATCCCACGACCTTAAAAATACCCAGCCAAATGGTTGGGGTGGTCGGGCCCAACGGCTGTGGGAAATCCAATATTATTGATGCAGTGCGTTGGGTGCTGGGCGAAAGCCGCGCCTCAGAGCTGCGCGGTGAGTCGATGCACGACGTGATTTTTAATGGCTCCGATCAGCGTGCGCCAGCTGCGCGTGCCTCGGTCGAGTTGATCTTTGATAATAGCCAGCAGCGCTTATCAGGACAATGGGGCGCGTACAACGAGCTTTCGGTGCGGCGCACTTTGGCCCGAGAAGAGGGCAGCCGCTATTTCATCAATAATCAACAAGTCCGCCGCCGCGATATTTACGATATCTTTTTAGGTACGGGCTTGGGGGCGCGGGGTTATGCCATCATCGGGCAGGGCATGATTAATCGGCTCATCGAGGCACGGCCCGAAGAGCTGCGCGTCTATCTCGAAGAGGCCGCTGGGGTTTCTCGTTATAAAGAGCGTCGCCGCGAAACCGAAAACCGTTTGCGTGACACCCACGAAAATCTGACTCGCCTCGAAGATCTGCTGCAGGAAATAGAGGGCCAGCTTAAACGTTTGGAAAAGCAGGCTGCCCAAGCCCAGCGTTACCAAGAGCTGCAAGAGCTTGGGCTACGCAGTCAACATGCCTTATGGCGACTAGAGCAACAGCAGGCGATCCAAGAGCAGCAACAACAGCAACAACAGCTCCAAGAGCTCGAGCTGGGGATACAACAGCGCACCAGTGAGTTGCGGGCCTTACAGGCACGGCTAGAAGAGCAGCGGGTCCAGTACCATGAGGCCGAGCAGGCCGTACAAGAGACGCAGGCGGCGTTGTACGAGGCCAATACGGTGGTGAGCACGGCTCAGGCCGAGCTGCGTTATGTCGAGGCCAGCCAGCAGCGTTCTGTGCAGCGACGCAAGCAGATCGAGCAGCAGTTGGCGCATTGGCGTACACAGCAGCAACAGGCCCACGATCAAGATGAGTCCTTACATGCTGAATTAGCACAGGCGCAAATTGAATACGAAGAGGCCAGCGGACGACTCGAGCATGCAGAGCTCGAGCTGGAAACAAATGAGCAAGAGCTACAAACGCTCAATGCCCGTCGTGAAGAGCAGCGGGCTTTATTACATCGCGAAGAGCAGCGTCTGGCGTTACTGAGGCAGCGTCAACAAGACAGTGCTCACGAGGAAAAAGGGCTCCAAGAGCGCCACGCCCAACTCGAGGCACAGCGTAGTGAAAATACGCCACCGGCAGAGGATCAAGAAGAGGGTTTGGCTTATTTATTGAGTGCGATTGAGCACAGCCACACGCAACTGCAAGAATTACAAGCACAGATAGTTGACTTAGAGGCACAGCTGCCCCAGTTGCAAGCCACCGCGCACGAGGCTGAACAGCAGTGGTATGCGCAGCAACAACAGGAAACCGCTCTTAAGGAGCGCATCAATGCGTTACAAGAAATCCAAAACCAGTGGGCCAGCCCGACAGAGCAGCAACAGTGGCTAGAGCGTTATCATTTGCAGGCGTTGCAGCAGCTATGGCCTTTATTGCAGGTGGAAAAAGGTTGGGAAACCGCTCTAGAGGCTATTTTGCGCGAACAGATTGGTGCTTATATATTGCCCGAGATCTCAGGGGATGCCCTTGTCGAGCGGTTTGCAGATATTGATTTACAGCCCCCTTTGAGGGTGCATTTTTGGTGGCCCCCGGCTCATCGGGGTCCGAGTACTGAGCCATGGCAGGGCTGTGTGCCTTTGATGACGCGGGTGAGTAGCCAGCATGTCGGGGTACAGGCGTTGCTTGAGCGGGTGTTGCACCAGATATGGATTGCAGAAGATTGGCAGCAAGGACTTGAGTTAGCCCCCCAGCTGCCTGCAGGAGGACGATTGGTGCACCCACTGGGGCATGTGCTCAGTGCTCAGGGGGTGGCGTTGTATGCGCCCCAAGACGAACAGGCCGGTGCGCTGGGTCGCCAACAAGAATTACAACGCCTCGAGCAGGCTGTGCGTGCCGAAGCTTTACATGCAGAGCAGTCGGCCAGTCGCCTAGAACGCGCGACGGCCCAACAACTAGAGGCGCAGCAGCAGTTGCAGACCTTGCGTGATCGGGTGCATGAGCTATCAAATCACCAGCACCAACTCGAATTGAAAAAAGCCCGTGTAGAGCAGCAAAAACAGCAATATACCGAGCGGCGCGCTTATCTGGATGCTGAGTACAAGCGCGTGCATGAGCAGATACAACAACTCAGTGAACAGCGCGCACAGCGCGAGCTGGAACTAGAAGAGTTAGAGGCCATCGTCGAAGAGACACGTATGGATTTTGTGGCGACAGATGAGCTTTGTGTTGATTTGGGGGCTACCGTTAACCAATTGCGCCAGCAGCTGCGCCAGTTTGAGCAGGCCGTGCACGCATGTCGCCAAAAGGAAAGCACTTATGAAGAACGTTTGCGCGCTTTAGGGCAGACTGAAAATCAGGCCACAGAGCAAATAGAGGCATTAGAAACAGAGCTTGGCCAGTTGCAGACCGAGCTGATTGATCTGGATCCGCAGAGCATGCAAGCGGCGCTCGATGAGGCCTTGCAGCAACGCCAGCGCGAGGAAGAGCGTTGGCAGCAGGCGCAGGGGCGTCTGAAAGCGCAGCAAGAGGCATTACAAAAGCTGGAGGCCCAGGAAAAGGACTATGCTCAGGGGGTGGGCCCCTTGCGCGAAAAGATCAGCGCGCTGCAGCTGAAAGAACAAGAGAAACGTTTGCGCGCCGAACAGTTTACCCAGCAGCTGCAGGCACATGAGGTTAATATTGCGGCGCTGGATGAGTTTCTGGCCGAGCAGTCGGATAACTGGCGAGACAAGACATGGTTAAATAACGAGGTAAAGCGTATTCAGCGGGCCATTGAAGCCATGGGAGCAGTGAATCTGGCCGCACTCCAAGAGTTAGAAACCACCCAAGAGCGTGAGCGTTATTTATTGGCCCAACAAGAGGATTTAATGCGGGCCATTGATACCTTGGAGAGCGCCATTCGCAAGATTGATCGGGAAACCCGCGCTTTGCTTTTGGAGACCTTTGAGCAGGTCAATGAGCAGTTTGGCAAATTGTTTCCACAATTGTTTGGGGGCGGTGAGGCGAAACTCGTTATGATGGGCGATGAGGTGCTCGAAGCAGGCGTACAGGTCATGGCCCGCCCCCCTGGTAAGCGCAACAGTACCATTGCCCTACTATCAGGCGGAGAAAAGGCCTTAACGGCGATTGCTTTGGTTTTCGCTTTTTTTAAATTGAACCCGGCGCCGTTTTGCTTATTGGATGAGGTCGATGCCCCACTGGATGATGCCAACGCAGAGCGTTATGCTTCGTTGGTACAGGGTATGAGTACAGAAACACAGTTTTTATTTGTCACCCATAATAAAATAACGATGCACAAGGCAGAGCAATTGGTCGGGGTCACCATGCAAGAGCAAGGGGTCTCGCGCATTGTCTCCGTGGACATGCAAGCGGCAGCCGAGCTTGCCGAGGCCTAGGTTTTGAGGTCGCAAAGTTTATAGGGTGTTTTTACATGGGTCTTGAGCTATGAGTGATTTGCAAATAGGTTTGGTTTTACTTGGGGTGGCACTGATCGTGGTGGTGTTGCTGTTTAACTGGTGGCAAGACCGCCGTGTGCGCCGCCAAATGAAGACGCAATTTCCGCAGGTCGATAATGACCCCTTAATGGCGCACGAGGCCAATGAACGCAAAGAGCCCAGCGTCGAGGTGGCTGAGCGGTTGGGGGTGCTCAAGATCGATGATTTCCCTAATGACGAGGTAGACCCCGGCTGCGAGGCGGTGGTCGATATTCAATTGCCGCAGCCCATCGAAGGAGCTGATTTGCTCGATGCGTTGAAACGCCATCTGCGCTTCAAGATCAAATCGTCGCGTGTATTTGTATTGAGTGAACAGGGGCAATTACAAACCTATCCCAAGGCTGGGACATCCTATGTGGGCGCACAGATTGCGGTGCTGTTGGCCGATCGCGAGGGGCCGCTGACGGATGTTGAGTGGTCGCGATTATGGGCCGCAGCTGAGGGCATTGCCCAAGAGTTTGACGGGACGGTCGATGGTCCCGAACAGGAGCAAGTCATCGAACAGGCAGAGATGCTGGATGAGGTGTGCGCTCAGCTCGATGCCCAGGTGGGGTTAACCGTGCATTTGCCCCATGCCATGGCACTCGAGCGGGTTGAGCAGGCGATATTGGATGTGGGGTTAATGCGTACAGATGAGGGCTATGCGTGGTTGGCCGAGTCGGGGATCCCGCGTTTTGTTGTGTTGTTCGAGGATCAGCAGCGGGCCGATTTCCAAGGGGATTCTGTGCAAGCACTCAATTTGGTATTAGATGTACCGCATAGCCCCAAAGATACCCAGGCATTTAGTCGGATTGCCGGTGTGGGTCGTGATTTGGCCGCCCGCTTGGGGGGACAACTGACCGATGAGCAGGGACAGGCGGTGAACCCGCAGATAGACGAGCAACTGGATGAGCAGCTACTGACGATTTATGAGCGTTTAGAGGCAGCAGGTTTTATAGCCGGAGAAAGCCGAACCAAAAAGGTATTTCGGAGCCATTAATGAAACAGCGTTTAGAAGAACTGAAAAAAGAAATCGCTCTTCATAATCACCGTTATTACGCACTGGATGACCCGCTGATCTCCGATGCGCAGTATGACGCTTTATTTAAAGAGTTGCTCGAAATCGAGGCGCAACACCCTGAGTGGGTGAGTGATGACTCGCCCAGTCAACGGGTGGGCAGCGTCCCGGTGAGCGGTTTTGAGACCGTGCAGCATCGCGTGCCCATGCTGTCCTTAGGCAATGCTTTTTCCGAAGAAGAGTTGAGCGCATTTGATAAGCGGGTCACTGACGCTTTGGTCAAAGAGGGCGTATGGACGGCGGGACAGCCGCTAAGCTATAACGCGGAATATAAATTTGATGGGCTGGCGGTGAGTCTACGCTATGAGCAGGGGCGCCTGGTGCGCGCCGTGACGCGCGGAGATGGCTATGAGGGCGAGGACATCACCTCGAATATCCGCACTATTGAGGCCATTCCTTTACGTTTGCTTGATAACGATGAGTACTTGCCCGAGGTGCTCGAGGTGCGCGGCGAGGTATTGATGAACCGGGCCGATTTTGAGCGTCTCAACGAGGCTCAAGTGCAGCGCGGGGAAAAACCCTTTGCCAACCCGCGCAACGCAGCGGCAGGCAGCCTGCGCCAGCTAGACCCGCGGATCACCGCCCAACGCCCGCTGCGGTTTTTTGTGTATGGTTGGGGAGAGATTGATCGGCTGCCTTATGACACGCAGTCGGAAATGCTGGATTGGTTATTGCGGTTGGGGTTGCCTGTCAATGCGCATCGTCAGGTGCTCACGGGTGTTCAGGCGTTGCAGGATTACTATCAAGAGACGGCAGCACAACGTGCCACCCTGCCTTTTGAAATCGATGGTTTGGTCTACAAGGTCAATGAGCTCGAGTTACAGGCGGTGTTGGGCTACGTTTCGCGGGCCCCCCGCTATGCGGTGGCGCATAAATTCCCAGCCCAAGAGGCCACCACAGAATTGCTCTCTATAGAGGTGCAGGTAGGGCGTACCGGGGCCATCACCCCAGTGGCGCGCTTGGCGCCTGTGGAGGTTGGTGGGGTCACGGTGACCAATGCGACCTTGCACAATGAGGATGAAATCCGCCGCAAAGATGTTCGAGTGGGTGACACCGTCGTGGTGCGTCGTGCCGGCGATGTGATTCCCGAGGTGGTGGCGCCTATCATGGATCTGCGCCCTGAAGCCACAGAGTTATTTGTTTTTCCTACCCATTGCCCGGTGTGTGGCTCGGCCATCGAGCGGCCTGAGGATGAGGCCATTGCGCGTTGTACAGGGGGCTTGGTGTGTGCCGCACAACGCAAGCAAAGCATCGAGCACGCCGCCAGTCGCAAGGCTTTAGATATCGAAGGGTTGGGAACCAAGCTCATTGAGCAGTTGGTCGATCGCGATCGGGTGAAAAGCTTGGCCGATTTATTTACTTTGACTGAGACTGAGCTGGCTACCTATCCCCGCATGGGGCCCAAGTCTGCGCACAATGTAGTGACGGCCATTCAAGGGGCCAAAACACCCCCCTTGGCGCGTTTTATCTATGCATTAGGGATACGTCATGTGGGCGAGACGACCGCCCGCCATTTGGCCGAGCATTTTCAAGATTTGGATGCGGTGCTGGACGCTGACCAAGAGGCCTTGCTGACGGTCCCGGATGTGGGGCCGACGGTCGCCGCATCGATTGCCCATTTTTTTGCTGAAACGCATAACCGCGAAATCATCGCGCAGTTACGCCACCATGGGGTGCAGCCCCAGGCACCCGAAGGCCTCAGTGACGCCATGGCGACAGACAGTATTTTTGCCGGTAAAACGGTGGTGCTGACGGGCGCCTTGACAGAATTGACCCGTAGCCAAGCAAAAGAAAGGCTGGAAGCACTCGGAGCCCGAGTGACCGGGTCGGTGTCCAGCCAAACTGATTTCCTAGTTGCTGGAGAGCGCGCGGGGAGTAAACTCACCCAGGCCCAAAAACTGGGGGTTGAAATCCTGGATGAGGCCGCTCTATTAGCGCAACTGGATGCCCGCGAATAAGGCGGGCAGATCATCAAGCGAGACCGTCTCGCCAAGAGGTCGAGGGATTATTTCTCTTCGACCTTGGCCTTGGCCAAAAGCTCATCTTGGAACTCGCTGAGCTGTTCTTGGCGGAGGAGCTCGGTGATTTGTGATTTCACATCATCCAGGGCAGGGAACTCAGGGGCACGCTCGTCCTGGAGCTCAATAATATGCCAACCAAATTGTGACTCTACGGGGGCATCACCTAGGTTGCCGACCTCAAGAGTTTCTACTGCCTCGGCAAAGGGGGCGACATAATTACTGCTAGGTGCCCAACCTAACTCACCGCCATTTTCTTTGCTGCCAGGGTCAATAGAGTGTTCTTTGGCGGCATCGTCAAAGCTCAACTTGCCGTCTTTGATATCGGCCAACAGTTTTTTGGCCTCGTCCTCAGCCTCGACCAAGATGTGGCGTACCTTGTATTCCTTTTGTTGCTCGCCTTGCTCTTTGAGCTTATTGTATTCGGCCTCTACCTGCTCATCGCTGATGGGGTGGGCTTCGATGTAGTCCTCGAGCAGTGCACGTACCAAAATGCCTTGGCGGGCCAGGTCGAGCTCTTGTTGGACCTCAGGGTTTTTATCTAAGCCCTGACGCTCGGCTTCTTGGACAGCCACAGTGCGGACGATGAGCTCTTCTTTGACGCGTTCGCGCAGCTCGGGTGAGTCGGTCGCACCCTGTTCGATGATGAGCTCGATAAAGTTGTCAAAGTCTGCTTGAGAAATATCTTGACCATTGATGGTCATCATGGTTTCGGCGCTGATGGGTGCGGCAAAAGCGCAAGCCAGGGTGAGCGCAGCTAAACGTTTCATGGTAATCCTTTGTGAAAAAATTAAGACAAGATTTCGATCGCCAAAGCATGCACGGGAAAGGGGATGAGATCACCCACCTCGGCATAAATCAGGCGGTGGCAGGCCAGGGTGTTTTTTCCGGAGAATTGCTCGGAAGCAATCCGTAACCGAAAATGGCTAGCGCCGTCTTTGGCGCCCTCATGACCAATATGATGGTGCGATTCATCGATCACCTCGAGGGTGGTCGGTGAGAGGGCCTGCAACCGATCTTTGAGCTGTTGAATGCGTTCCTCGACGACTTGTGACATGTTGGTACTCTGTATCGATTAACAAAGATGAATAGATGTGTGTGAGACGTTCAACCGCTTATCGTAACACGCACACAATACACATAAAGGGGGTGAGAGTAAAAAAAATAAATGCAAATTTATCCCACCCCTCAAGTGCCCTAAACGCGCTCTGAAAATCAGGCGGGTGGCTCGTCTTTCATGTAGCGTGACAGCCAGAGGCTTTGGCCAATGACAAAAACAATCAACAATACCAAAGAGCCAAAGACTTTAAAGTTTACCCATTGTGATTCTGTAAAATACCCAGAAAAGGCAACAAATAAATTAGCGGCACCGGAGAAAATAAAAAAGCCCGACCAGCTGTAATTAAGCTTTTTCCAGGCTGCCTCGGGCAGGGTCAGCTGCCCCCCCATCAGGCTCATCATCAGGTTGCGCCCTAGAAATAGCTGGCTGAACAAAAGGATCCCTGCAAAAAGCCAGTACAACACGGTGGGTTTCCATTTGATAAAGGAGTCATTTTGGAAGACCAAGGTCGCCGTTCCGAAGACGACAATGACCCCTAGATTGATCCAATGGGTGGTTTCGATGGTGCGGGCCCGTAGTTTTAGCCATAAAATCTGCGCGACGACGGCTGCCATGGCAACACCGGTGGCCACATAGAGGTCAAAGGCACGAAAGGCCAAAAAGAATAAAATGAGCGGGAATAAATCAAAAAGCAGTTTTCTCATAGCGGGCTAAAAAGATGTTTGGCAACCATGCATTGTAAACGAAATCACACTCAGTCGAGACCATAACACGGGTAAGCACCTAAAGACGCTGAGCGCGCTGTGGGGCATAATACAGGCCGCAAGTATATGTATTTTGTTATTAATAACTGGGAGATCTGTTATGCGGCCTTTTGGGTTATTTAAAAAGACTCTTTTAGCAGGCGCTATTGCCTTGAGCATGCCTTTACTAGCTCAGGCACAGATAAAGGTGGGGGTGACGGTATCCTCAACAGGTCCGGCCGCGTCCTTGGGGATTCCCGAACGTAATACAGTCAGTTTGCTGCCGACAGAAATTGCAGGCCAGACTGTTGAGTACATCGTTTTGGATGATGCGACCGATACCACGCAGGCAGTGCGTAATATGCGCAAACTGGTCAGTGAGGACGGGGTCGATGTGGTGATTGGCACCTCGGCGACGCCTGGTTCGTTGGCCATGCTTGATGTGGCTGAGGAAACCGAGACCCCCATGATCAGTGTGGCCGCCAATGCGCGCATTGTTGAGCCTGTCGATGGCCCGCGTATTTGGTCATACAAGACCCCTCAAAACGATGAGCTGATGGCCAGTGCACTGGCAGACACCATGGAATCCCAAGGGGTAGAGACCTTGGCGGTGATTGGTTTTAATGATGCTTATGGGGATGGTTGGCTAGAGGAAATGACCAAGGCAGCCAATGAAAAAGGCATCGAGGTGTTGGCTTCCGAGCGCTACAACCGCAATGATACTTCGGTGACGGGGCAGATTTTGAAAATCTTGTCTACCAATCCTGATGGCGTACTGATTGCCGCCTCTGGGACTCCGGTGGCATTGCCTCAGTCCGAGTTAGTCAACCGTGGTTACGAGGGCTATATTTATCAGACGCACGGTGCGGCAAATAGCGATGTCCTGCGGGTATGCGGTGCGGACTGTAATGGCATGATTTTGCCAGCTGGGCCCTTATTGGTGGCCGATCAGCTCGAGGATGATCACCCGGTCAAAGAGTCAGCATTGGAGTACAAGGCTTTGTACGAGG
>JAJYTK010000014.1 GCA_021793095.1 Pseudomonadota bacterium | reverse complement strand
CGATCTCTACGCATTGCGACGAAATACATTCGTGCGACCCGCGAGCACTTTGCGAGCAAAGGGGTCTATGTTGACCTCATCAAGCTGTACGGGTCAATGGAGCTGGCCCCACTGGTGGGCCTAGCCGATGCGATTGTGGATCTGGTATCTACTGGTGGCACCCTCAAAGCCAACAACTTGGTTGAGGTTGAAGAGATCGCCAATATCTCTTCTCGACTCATTATTAACCAGGCCGCTTTAAAAACCCGACAGCCCGAATTACAACCCCTGATGGATGCGCTCATGCATGCCGCCATCCAGCCCGAGCCCCAAAGCTAGCGAAAAGAGTTACAATTCAGAGGTATTCACTTAGGATAGTTTCATGACGGTCATTCGACGCCTCAATGCGACCAACCCTCAATTTGATACCCAGTTACGCGCTTTACTCGCCTACGAAGACGAACAAGATGCATCCATAGAAGCCGTTTGCCGCGATATCATTCACGACATTCGTCAAAACGGTGATGCTGCGTTGCTACGGTACACCCAGCGCTTTGATGCGCTTGAGGTTGAGGATATCGCTGCCCTGGAAATTTCAGCTGAAACACTCCAAGCAGCACAAAACAACCTACCCGCCGCGCAACGCATTGCTTTAGAGACCGCGGCAGCACGTATCCGTGCTTATCATGAACACCAACTCCAAGAGGATTGGTCGTACACCGAGGCCAACGGCACACGACTCGGACAGCGCATCACCCCACTCGATAGGGTTGGGCTGTACGTCCCAGGGGGCAAGGCCGCCTATCCCTCATCCGTACTCATGAATGCCCTACCCGCCAAGGTTGCCGGCGTCCGAGAGCTTATCATGGTCACCCCCACCCCCGGCGGCGAGCGCAATGATCTGGTATTGGCTGCAGCAGCCTTGGGCGGTGTCGATAGAGTCTTTGCCATCGGGGGTGCACAGGCCATCGCCGCATTGGCCTATGGGACTGAAACCATCCCTGCTGTCGATAAAATAGTAGGGCCAGGCAATGCCTATGTGGCCGAGGCCAAGCGCCGAGTCTTTGGCACCGTTGGCATCGATATGATTGCCGGGCCCAGTGAAATCCTCATCATCTCAGATGGCAGCGTGTCGGCCCACTGGATAGCGATGGATCTCTTTTCTCAGGCCGAGCACGACGAGTTGGCCCAAGCCATTCTGATTTCACCGGATGCTGACTTTTTAGATGCAGTCGAGGCTGAAATCCATCGCTTGTTGCCCACCATGCCGCGTCAGGATATCATTCGCACGAGCCTGAGTGATCGCGGGGCATTGATTCATGTCCCTGACCTAGACACGGCCTGCGATATTGCCAATATCATTGCTGCCGAGCACTTAGAGCTCGCGACAGCAGATCCCGACTATTGTCTCGAGCGCATCCGCCATGCAGGGGCCATTTTCTTGGGCCCTTATAGCTCGGAATCACTGGGCGATTACTGCGCCGGGCCTAACCACGTCTTACCGACCGCACAAACAGCGCGGTTTTCTTCCCCCTTGGGAGTATACGACTTCCAAAAACGCAGTAGCATCATTCATGTTTCATACACTGGTGCCCAAACATTGGGTCCCGTGGCTGCTACTTTGGCCGAGGGCGAAGGTTTATATGCACACGCCCAAAGCGCCAAACTCCGATTATCTACTACTGAATAATAGACTGTCACATGCGCAAAGCTGAAATTTCTCGCGATACCTACGAAACCAAAATCAAGGTAGCTGTTAACCTCGACGGCACCGGACGCCATGATCTCAATAGTGGGGTCCCTTTTTTGGATCATATGTTGCATCAAATCGCTCGCCATGGCGTCATTGACCTCAAGGTATACTGCGACGGCGACACTCATATTGACGATCACCATTCGGTAGAAGATATTGGTATCGCCATTGGTCAGGCATTTGCACAAGCCATTGGTGACAAAGCCGGTATTCGCCGTTATGGGCACGCTTATGTCCCCTTGGACGAGTCCCTCAGCCGCGTGGTGATCGATTTCTCAGGGCGCCCTGGTTTATTTTTTCACGCCCAATTCCATCGTGAAAAAGTGGGCACCTTTGATACCGAGCTGGTGCGCGAGTTTTTCCAAGGCTTTGTGAATCATGCACACACCACACTGCACATCGATAACTTACGCGGTGAAAACGCGCACCACCAATGCGAAACTATTTTCAAAGCTTTTGGTCGTGCCGTACGCATGGCGCTCGAGCCCGATCCACGTAATGAAGGCGTGATCCCATCGACCAAGGGGGTACTCTAACCATGTTGCTCATACCCGCTATCGATCTCAAAGACGGCCGCTGTGTCCGCCTACGCCAAGGCGATATGGATGCGGTCACTGTGTTTTCAGACGACCCTGCAGCCATGGCCAATCAGTGGCTCGACCAAGGGGCCGAGCGCCTGCATCTGGTGGATCTCAATGGGGCCTTTGCGGGCAAACCGGTTAACCGCGAGGCAATTGAGGCCATCATCGAGGCAGTAGATGGCGATGCGCCCGTACAAATTGGCGGGGGCATCCGTGATTTAGACACCATCGAGGCCTATTTAGACCTCGGTATCCAATATGTCATCATCGGTACGGCCGCGGTTAAAAACCCAGGGTTTTTGCGCGATGCCTGCACCGCTTTTCCTGGGCACATTATCGTGGGGTTGGATGCCCGGGATGGCAAGGTCGCCACAGACGGTTGGAGCAAGCTCAGTCGCCATGATGTCGTCGATCTGGCCCAAAAGTTTGCTGATTATGGCTGCGAATCTATTATTTACACTGATATTGGTCGTGATGGCATGCTTTCGGGCGTTAACATCCCGGCAACGCTGGCGCTAGCCCAGGCAGTAAATATCCCTGTCATTGCCTCGGGCGGTGTCTCTTCTATAGACGATATCAAGGCCTTGTGCGCCGTGGCTGACGAGGGCATCGAGGGGGTGATTTTAGGCCGCAGCATTTACGAGGGCACGGTAGATTTCCAGGCCGCCCAACGCTACGTCGACGCATTATAAATTGCGCCCTGGTAATCACAATCACGAGGTAGCCGACCATGAGCACCCCCCAACCCACCTGCCGAATTATCCCCTGCCTTGATTTGGCCGATGGCCGCGTCGTCAAGGGGGTCAACTTTGTGGACCTCAACGACGCCGGTGACCCCATCGAGGTAGCCGCTCGCTATGCAGATGCCGGTGCTGATGAAATTGTTTTGCTCAATATCACCGGGGATAGCCAAAATAACGCCGTGATCCACCGCATTTTGGCACAGCTCAGCCATCAAACCGATGTGCCGATCATTGTGGGTGGGGGCATGCGTACCCTCGAAGACCTACAGGCCATGATTACCGCCGGCGCGAGCAAGGTTTCCATCAATAGCGCTGCCGTCGATCACCCTGCGCTCATTGAGCAGGCCGCAGCACAAATTGGCAGCGAGCGACTCATCATTGCCATCGATGCCAAACTTAAAACACAAACCCCTACAGACGAGCCCCACTGGGAGGTCTGTACCCGCGGGGGCAAACACCGCACCGGTCTGGACGCCATCGAGTGGGCACAACGCGCCGAAACTTTAGGGGCTGGCGAGCTATTGTTGACCAGCATGGATCGAGATGGCACACAATCGGGCTTTGACCTGACCCTGACCCGCGCCATTAGCGACGCTGTCAGTATTCCGGTCATTGCATCGGGTGGGGTAGGCACCCTAGAACATCTCGCTGATGGGGTGCTCAAAGGCGGCGCCCAAGGCGTATTGGCAGCCAGTATTTTTCATTATGGCACCTACACCATCCAAGCCGCCAAAGCGTTTTTAAATGCACAAGGAATCCACACAAAATAAAGAGGATGCCCCATGAGCTGGCTCTCCGAGGTTCAATTTGACGCCCAGGGACTGATCCCTGCCATCGCCCAAGACTGGCAAAGCGGCCAAGTGCTCATGGTCGCCTGGATGAATACGGACGCACTCAAACATACTGTCAACAGCCGCAAAGCCACCTATTGGTCTCGGTCGCGCCAAAAACTATGGCACAAAGGCGAGGAATCCGGTCACGAACAAATCGTACATGACATCCGTTTAGATTGTGATGCTGACGTGATCTTACTCAAGGTAGAGCAAAAAGGAGGCATTGCTTGTCACACCGGACGGGAAAGTTGCTTTTACCAACAACTCACCGAGGGCCCAGAGGGACTGCAGTGGCAACCCGTCGAACCCATACTCAAAGATCCAACAGAAATCTACCGATAATGCCGTGATCTGCCAAAGCGCGGTACAATACCCCTTTAAGAATGTGATACAAACACACCATGTCCTCAAACGCAGATCAAGACCTCAACCAGATATTCAGCCAGCTTGCTGATCTCCTCGAGACGCGCCACCCTGACCGTGGGGGTGACCCCGACAGCTCATACAGCGCACGCTTGCTACATCAGGGGCCCAATGCCTTTCTAA
This sequence comes from Pseudomonadota bacterium, assembly GCA_021793095.1. Lineage (GTDB taxonomy): Bacteria > Pseudomonadota > Gammaproteobacteria > Burkholderiales > Burkholderiaceae_B > Paenalcaligenes. Next base: position 6,546 of record JAJYTK010000014.1, on the reverse strand, counting down.
AAAAAGTAGGCGAAGAGGCCGCCGAGGTACTGCTCGCAGCCAAAGACGATGATCCAACACAAATCATCTATGAAATGGCTGATTTATGGTTTCACTGTTTGGTTGTGTTAAGTTATTATCAAGTACGGCCCGAAGAGGTATTTACCGAGCTTGCCCGCCGACAGGGGCTTTCGGGTCTGGCAGAAAAGGCAGCGCGCAAAAAATAATCTTGGCCAGCACGAATAGACACACAACTAATTATCAGGTCATTATTTGATTTAAGTTATGAGCGAAAATTGTATTTTCTGTAAAATTGTTAAAGGTAGCCTGCCATCCACAAAGGTTTATGAGGACGATGAGTTTTTCGCCTTCAAGGATATCAACCCCGCCGCACCCGTGCATATTTTAGTCGTTCCCAAGGCACATGTTGTTTCCATGCAAGATGTCCAAGACGATGATGCACCGTGGCTGGGCAGGATGATGGCATTAGCACCCAAAATTGCTGCTGAAAATGGCTGCCGTCCCGGCCTTCAAGGCGGCTTTCGTTTAGTTATTAACAATGGTGACGATGGCGGACAAGAAGTCCATCACTTACACCTACACATCCTTGGGGGCCAACGGCCGTGGTAAACCCAAGACTTGGTTTAGATTAGGAGATTTTCATGGGGACTTTTAGTATTTGGCACTGGCTGATTGTTTTGCTGATTGTGGCGTTGGTTTTTGGTACCAAAAAACTACGCAACGTTGGCGAAGACCTAGGTGGCGCCGTCAAGGGCTTTAGAAAAGGTATTCGCGACGCCCAAGAAGACGAAACTGCCAGCATTGCCCAACGCGAGGCAGATGACGAAAACACCGTCGATGTACAGGCCAAGGAAAAAACCGACGCCTCCTGATTGATTTCACGCCACGCCAACTAGCACCACATGCCCGCACTATTGCGGCCAGGTGTTCTTTGGTTCCACTTTTGTATCGGTATCGGCGACCATCATGTTTGACATCAGTTTTACAGAACTGCTTATCATTGCTCTTGTCGCGCTCGTTGTCCTCGGACCCGAGCGCTTGCCCAAGGTCGCCCGTACCATGGGTCACTTACTGGGTCGTGCCCAGCGCTACATGGGTGATGTCAAACGAGACATCCAAAAAGAAATGGAGCTCGAGGACATCAAAGATCTCAAAGAAGAGATGCACAAGGCCTCTTCTACCGTCAAAAGCTCAATCAGCGATCTGGGTAAAGAGTTTAAAGACCCGCTCAAGCAATTTGAAAGCGATCTCAAGGACCCCTTCCAAGAGGCCCGAGATGCCGTTCAAAACTTGCGCAAAGAGACCGAGGATAGTGTGGGCGATCTCACCAAAAGTGCCACCGAGGGCATCACCTCTCAGACGACTGAGTCCTCACCCGATGCAGCGAGCACTCAAAAAGACACCCCACCCGCCGCAACGACAACAGACACCGCGGCACTCAAGGCCGCCGACAAAGCAGACGAGCTGTCCGCAGAGGTCTCTACTGAAAATACACAGGGCCAGCCCGACCCTGTGACATCTGCGGCACCCCGCCCAACGGCCTCTAAAACGGCCGCTGGATTACGTGCAGGCAGCGGGCTGCCCCAACAACCCGCCACGAGCAGACCGAGCACATCTGCCTCTGCTCGTGCGGACACAACCACCCAGACCACCGACCAACCTCAAGCCAAACCCCGGCATACCGATTTGCCCAGCAGCCATGATGCGGCAGACGCAGACGGTGCCGATTAGGCATTGATTTTCCATTTGGCCAATGACACAAGAAGCACAAAACGAAACCTTCATCTCACACTTAGTTGAGTTGCGTGACCGTCTGCTGCGCGCAGTAATTTGCATATTGATAGTTTTTGTCGTGCTCTTTTTGTACCCCGGGGCAGCCTTTATTTACGACACCCTGGCCCAGCCTATGCTGGCCTCTCTACCCCAGGGCAGCACCATGATCGCGACGGGCGTGATCACACCCTTTATGGTGCCCGTCAAGGTCACCCTTTTGGCTTCTTTTATTTTGACCTTGCCCTACGTGCTCTATCAGGCGTGGGCATTTATCGCGCCGGGCTTGTATACCCATGAAAAACGCCTCGCCTTACCTTTAATTGTCTCGAGCACAGCGCTGTTTATCCTCGGGATGCTCTTTTGTTATTTCGTCGTTTTTCGCACGGTATTCCAATTCATCGCCTCTGTCGCCCCTCAATCCATTAGCCAAACACCGGATATCGAGGCGTATTCCAGCTTTGTGATGACCATGTTTCTGGCCTTTGGCATTACCTTTGAGGTCCCCGTCGCGGTGGTACTGCTCATCAAGGCCGGCATCGTTTCTGTGGCCAAACTACGCGAGATCCGCGGCTACGTCATTGTAGGTGCGTTTGTCATTGCCGCCGTCGTCACCCCGCCGGATGTCATCAGCCAGTTCCTACTCGCTGGACCTCTGTGTATTTTGTATGAAATAGGCATCCTTGTTGGCCGTTTTGTTAAAACCTCTGATGACGACACAGAAACCTCGCTGAACAACGAATAACCCTCAGGCTGCCCAGCAAGCCCCGGCAGGATCTAGTTATAAACCCTAAGCCGCTTCTCTGGTCTAAATTATTTAAACCTCATATACTTAATAGGTCGCTTTTATATAAGTAATAAGAGGAATATCTAATGAAGCCAACCAATCTCTCTCGACGCCATGCCATGTTGCGCGCTGGCGGCGCCCTGAGCTTAGCGTCAATCGGTACGCTGACTCCTATTTCAAAAGCATTGGCTGCCAGCGAAAGCAAAGATGCTCCTAGCCTTCCAGACTACGCTTCTTGGAAAAACCCAGATGCCCTGATCATCCATAGTGCTAATACCATGGAAACCAAGCGCGGCGCGTTTGGCGACGGGCTGATTACCCCCCTAGACCGCCTCTTTGTGCGTAACAACCTTAATCCGCCCTCAGAGGAAATCACAGAGGACCCCGATAGCTGGGAAATCCGTATCGAGGGGGTCAAAAACCCCACAACCTTTACCGTGGGCGAACTCAAGCGCATGGGCTTAGAATCCGTCCCCATGATCCTGCAGTGTTCCGGTAACGGCCGTGGTTACTTTCCTAGCGAGCCCAGCGGCACTCAGTGGACGGTAGGCGCTGCCGGTTGCGTTATCTTTACAGGTATTCCTGTTAAAAAGCTCATCGAGGCCACAGGCGGTATCGCCGACGGCATGAAATACATGACCAGCACAGGCGGCGAAGAAATTCCCGAGGGCATTGATCCCGATACCGTCAAGGTCGAGCGTTCCGTCCCTGCTGAAATTAGCGATCGTGCGTTGCTGGCATGGGAAATCAACGGGGTGCCTCTGCCCTTGGCACACGGTGGTCCTTTACGCCTCGTCGTACCTGGGTTCACCGGCGTCAACAGCATTAAATACGTTAAACAGGTCGCCTTTACCGAGGATCAGTCCTCTGCCAATATTCAGCAAAACAGCTATCGCATGGCGCCACTCGGTGAAAAAGGCTCACCTGAGTACGATTCCGTCTGGGAGATGCCCGTTAAATCCTGGGTTACCCAGCCTAGCGAGCCCGATCAAACCCTAAAAAGTGGTCTGGTCCAAATTAAAGGGTTGGCCATGGGGGGTAACAGCGATGTGACCGGCGTCGAGGTCTCCGTCGATGGTGGCGACACCTGGCACGAAGCCAAATTTGTTGGCCCCGATTTAGGCCCTTACGCTTGGCGTCAATTTGTCTACCCTGTCGAGCTCGAGCCCGGCAAATACGAGGTGACTAGCCGTGCGACCAACGCCGATGGGCAAACACAGCCCAAAGAGCGCATGGAAAATAACCGCGGTTATCTCAACAATAGCTGGCACGACCACATGCTCAGCATCACGGTGGCCTAACCACACCGTTTAGGTAGCACATAGTTTGTTGTTCAAAGCACGAGATCGTATGCCCTACGATCTCGGCTTTTTTCTGGATGATTGATCTATATGAATAAGAATTTTCTGTTAACACTGTCGGCCGCCCTGGTGACGACTGTTGGGCTAGTTACGGCCCCTGTGGCTCTAGCAGACAACCTAGAAGAAGGTAAACAGCTCTTTCTCAGTGATGCCCAACCCATGGCCTGTGCCATCTGCCATACCCTCCAAGACGCTGGCTCCACAGGTAACATTGGCCCAGATCTAGACGATTTACGCCCCGAGGCAGACCGCATTCACAAAGTACTGATCGAGGGCATGGGTGCGATGCCCGCCTTTGGTGACAGCCTCAGCCAAGAGCAGCGCGACGCCATTGTGGACTACGTCGTTAGCGCCACCAACTAAGACTTGCTAACATAGACTCATAGCAAACGGCAGGCACTACTCGGCCTGCCGGACATCCCTTATTCTCATATCTTCTTTTTAATCTCAATCACGCTATGAGCAGCATCCACCGCAAAGAACTCGCCGACTGGCTAGACAATCTACTCGAACCTTGGCGATACCGCGACTACTGCCCCAACGGCTTACAATTACAGGGGCGCGAGCAAATCCAAACCATCATCACTGGGGTCACCGCCTCTCAAGCCCTAATTGATACTGCGATTGAAAAAAACGCAGACGCCATTTTGGTGCACCATGGTTGGTTTTGGAAAAATGAGGACCCCTGCATCGTCGGCATGAAACAACGCCGCATTGCGGCTGCCTTGGCCCATGGGCTCAATGTCTTTGCCTACCACCTCCCTCTGGACGGCCACCCCACACTAGGCAATAACACCCAATTAGGATTGCAGCTAGGTTTCGAGCTAGACCGAGATGCACAGGGCGAGCTCAAACGCACCGGCCCACACGATCTCATTCAGTTAGGCCGTCTAAAAACACCACAGACCCTAAAAGAGGTCGCTGCACATGTTTCTAAAACATTGCAAAGAACACCACAATATGTTGGCAACCCACAACAAACCATCCACACGGTTGCGTGGTGTACTGGTGGTGCCCAAGGCTTTATGCCCGATGCCATTGCGGCCGAAGTTGATTTATACATCACCGGCGAGGCATCCGAACACTCGTATCATTACGCCATAGAAAATAAAACCGCCTTTATGGCGGCGGGTCATCATGCGACTGAGCGCTACGGTGCCAAAGCACTCGGCGAATACCTCGCCGAGCACTTTCCAGTCGATGTCCAGTTTATAGATATCGACAATCCTTTTTAGGCCCCAAGACCTCTGGGGCGCCTACTCAGACAGCCCTTACTGGGATGGAGTTTGGTCCTTTGATTTAAGCGCATCGCGGATTTCGCGTAACAAAACGACATCCTCGGCAGGTGCAGGAGGCTCTTCAACCGCCTCTTGTGCCTGCTCACGCTCGAGAGAGCGGCGCATTTTGTTGATCATTTTGACCATCAAAAAGACCACAAAGGCCAGAAGAATGAAATTCACCAAGATAGTGATAAAATGACCCCAGGCAAACACCACTGCACCCGCTGCGTTGAGCTCTTCTAGGGTATGAGGCCCTGTATAGCCCTCTGGTGTACGTAATACGGTAAAATAGTTCGCAAAATCGACATCACCGCCTAAAATATAGCTGATTAGCGGCATGATGATGTCATTGACCAGAGAGTCAATGATTTTGCCAAATGCGCCACCGATGATGACACCAACGGCGAGGTCAATCATATTGCCGCGTACGGCAAACTCACGAAACTCTTTCAGGAAACTTGATGATCTACTCATGTTTGCCCCTCAAAAACTCCAAACAAATTATCTGTTAACGCTATAATACATTGTTGCTGATCAAAGCACACTTTCAATTTTTGCGCTACAGATCATTGGGGGTGCCGTTAGGCACTTCCATTGCTTTCTAACACACAGAGATCTAATTACTTGCAGTCAAACCCTTTAGGGCAAAAATAAGGATACTAGAATGAGTCAATCTACGACACAACCCAAAAACAACGGAGCGGAAAAGAAATCTATCCTGCCATCTGACCCATCGCGCCGTTTTTGGGTCACCACCGCTTGTGCTGTGGGTGGTGTGACTGGCGTGGCCACTGCGGTCCCGTTTGTCGGTTCTTTTGCACCCTCTGCCAGTGCCCGCGCAGCTGGTGCCCCAGTTGAGGTCGACCTGACCACCATTGGCCCCGGCGAAATACGCACTGTCGAATGGCGTGGTAACCCTATCTGGATCCTACACCGCACCGAAGAGCAACTCGCCGCACTGAGCGATCACAACAACATGCTGGCCGACCCCTTTTCTAATCGTCCGGGGTTCACGCCAGAATACGCTCAAAACGAATGGCGCTCTATACTTCCTGAATACTTTGTGTGCATTGCCATTTGCACCCACTTAGGGTGTGTCCCGACACCTCGTCTATCTTCCGGCGCGCAACCGGGTTTACCAGGTGATTGGTCTGGCGGTTTCTTCTGCCCCTGTCATGGCTCTACTTTTGACCTCGCAGGCCGCGTATATATGAACAAACCCGCCCCCGATAACCTCGAGATTCCACCTTATAGCGTCTCCCCCGATGGCACCATACTCACCATCGGTGTGGCAGAAAACGAAGCTTAAATTCTTTTAATTATTTGCTTTCATTCTAAAAAAAGGAAC
>JAJYTK010000013.1 GCA_021793095.1 Pseudomonadota bacterium | reverse complement strand
TGGTATCGCGTGCGGGGCGCTAGAGCTCAGTAGTCGGACTGAGCAACAGGCATCAGCCTTGCAGGAAACTGCAGCCAGTATGGAAGAGTTAGCGGGTACCGTGCGCCAAAATACTGAAAATGCCCAAGAGGCTGACCGCGTGGCCCGTGATGCTTCGGCAGTGGCCGAGCGAGCAGGGGGAGAGGTGGGATCGGTGGTCAAGGTGATGGAGCAGATCACAGCGAGCTCTGCGCAGATCAGTGAAATTGTAAATGTCATTGATGGCATTGCATTTCAAACCAATATTTTAGCGTTGAATGCCTCTGTAGAGGCAGCCCGTGCCGGTGAGCACGGACGTGGTTTTGCCGTGGTGGCCGGTGAGGTGCGCTCACTGGCACAACGCAGTGCCCAAGCAGCCCAGGAAATTAAAGCCTTGATTGAAGGCTCTATGGAGCATGTACAACAGGGGGCCCAACAGGTGAGTCAGGCGGGTGCCGTGGTTAATGAGGTGGTTCAGGCGGTTCATCGGGTGACTACCTTTATGGGCGAAATAGCCGTGGCTTCTAACGAGCAAAATCTGGGTATTGAGCAAGTCAATGTGGCGGTGGCGCAAATGGATACTGCGGTACGTCTCAATGCTGATTTGGTGGAAAGCACTGTTAATGCCATTGAAGCCTTAGAAGAGCAAACACTCAATCTGACGGAGGCGGTCAGTGAATTTAATGTGGGTGAGCCTGAGGATGAGTATTTGACATTGGATCATGAAGGCTCTGAACAATGGAATGGGTCGTCATACTATGCTGCTGAGGCGACGCACGAACAAACATCAACCGCCACAGAGCGTTTAGAGCTAAATGAGGGCGAAACAGCGGCCAATGCTGCACATTCGGAGCGTCCTGATACCGGAACAGGGGCCGACCTTTCTTCACGTCGCATAGGAATGCTCGAGCATTAACACTATATGAGGTATGACTTCCCAGCTTATTCATTTGAGCAAGACACGCAGGACAAACTGTCTGAACACACACTAGAACGGGTTGCGCGCTTGGTGCAACAGCATTCTGGAATTGTGCTGGGAGGGCATAAGCAAGAAACTATCCAACGGCATTTGGGGGCATTTGCTCGACGCCTTGGCCTAAGAGATGTAGATGCCTATCTGGATTATTTGCAGGCACAACCTGATGGCGAGGAATGGGCGCAGTTCATTAATGTATTCACCATTAACCATACGGCCTTCTTTCGTGAGGCGCACCATTTTAAAACCTTGGCCGAGTATTTGCCCCAACGACAACGGCCCCTCCATCTGTGGTCAGCGGCGGCATCGACTGGTGAGGAGGCCTATTCGATGGCGATGGTCGCCCGAGAATGCCTGGCCCACGCTGATTATGGGGTACATATTTTAGCCAGTGATATTGATACCGCCGCTTTACAGGTGGCTGTACGGGGGGTGTACAAAAAGGATCGGGTGGATGGGCTGAGCCTAGAGCGTTTGCAACGATTTTTTCAGCGCGGCAAAGGGCGCAACAAAGGCTTGGTCAGAGTGAAGCATGAGCTGCAAGAGATGATCGAGTTTCAGATGATCAATTTAAATGCCTCTACTGGCTGGCCTGGGCCATCGTCCATGGATGTGATTTTTTGCCGTAATACGATGATTTACTTTGATCGCAAGACCCAAATACGACTGCTTGAGCGGTTTGCCCAGGTGCTCAAGCCCGGGGGGTTGCTTTTTGTCGGGCATTCCGAGAATTTTTCTTTTCTAACTACAGTTTTACGCTTGAAAGGACAGACTGTTTATGAACGTCCCGCAGAGTAATTTCTATTTGGAATGGATCAAGCATGACAAAAATTCGAGTTTTATGTGTGGATGACTCTGCTTTGATACGTGGTTTGATGGCAGAAATCATCAATAGTCATGGCGATATGGAGGTGGTTGCTACTGCCCCTGATCCATTGATTGCGCGAGAATTGATCAAGGAATACAACCCTGATGTGCTGACGTTGGATGTTGAAATGCCCCGCATGGATGGGCTGGATTTTTTAGACCGATTGATGCGTTTGCGTCCGATGCCTGTGGTGATGGTGTCTTCTTTGACTGAGCGCAATTCAGAAATCACTTTGCGCGCTTTAGAACTGGGCGCTGTGGATTTTGTGACCAAGCCCAAATTGGGCATCCGCGATGGTCTTTTAGAGTACAGCGAGATAATTGCGGACAAGATACGGGCAGCTTATATGGCGCGCGCACAAATCTTGTCTCGCGTCGCTCGTGCCCCTCAGAAAAGGCCGTCATCGTTGCGTTTACAGACTTATAACAGTACGGAAAAACTGGTTTTGATTGGCGCTTCTACCGGGGGGACCGAGGCCATACGACGGGTGTTAGAGCCCCTGCCAGCGCAGAGCCCAGCGATTTTGATCACCCAGCATATGCCGGCTGGGTTTACACGCTCATTTGTGCAGCGGTTGGATGCCTTGTGTGCTGTGCGGGTATATGAGGCGGAGCATGGGCAACGCGTGTTGCCAGGCCATGCTTATATTGCCCCAGGGGGTAATGCGCATATGAAATTGGCACGCTCGGGTGCAAATTACGTGATTCATCTCGAGCATAGTGAGCCCGTTAACAGGCACCGACCCTCGGTGGATGTGCTGTTTTATTCTGCCGCCAAGGTGGCGGGCAAGAATGCTGTGGGGGTGGTGCTCACCGGGATGGGCAAAGATGGCGCCCAGGGACTGCTGGCCATGCGTCAGGCTGGGGCGCGGACCTTGGCCCAGGATGAAAAAAGCAGTGTGGTGTTTGGCATGCCCCGCGAGGCGCTTGCGATCGGTGCAGCGGAACAGGCGGTTTCTATTGACCAGATGAGCGAACACATCATGGCCTGTTTGGGGGCATTTGGCCATCGGGTCTAGCACCGTTGTTTTATGAGTGTGAAAAGTTTGGTTGTCAATTTGGTTGCCAAACTTTTTTGGATCGTTAAATAGATTATTAGGTTGGAGTGTAATCAGAGTATGAGTTCAAAAAACATCAAAATCTTGGTGGTCGATGATTTTCCTACCATGCGTCGCATTATCCGCAACTTACTCAAAGATTTAGGCTATGAAAATGTAGATGAGGCCGAGGATGGAGCTATCGCGTTGGAAAAGTTGCGCAATGGCCAATTTGAGTTTGTGGTGTCGGATTGGAATATGCCCAATATGGATGGCTTGGAATTATTAAAAACCATTCGAGGCGATGAAAAATTGGCGCATCTGCCGGTCTTGATGGTGACTGCCGAAGCCAAGCGCGACAATATTATTGCTGCCGCCCAAGCTGGGGCCAATGGTTATGTGGTTAAGCCCTTTACAGCAGCGACTTTGGAAGAAAAGCTTGATGCGATTTTTGAAAAAATGAGCTAAATAATTGCTGATGGGAGATAACGATGAGTGCCAGTGATAACCCAGGGCAGGCGCCTATAGAGCAACCCGATCATGTGGTGCAAAGGATTGCGCGCCTGACCCGCATGCTGCGGGAAAGCATGCGTGAGCTCGGTCTGGATGAGGCTATTAAGGAGGCCGCAGAGGCCATTCCCGACGCGCGCGATCGATTACGCTATGTGGGGCGGATGACAGAGCAGGCCGCAAACCGCGTGTTGACCGCCGCCGAACAAACTCAGCCATTGCAACAGCAGTTAAGCAGAGAGGCTGCTGATTTGCAGGTGCAATGGGAGCAGTGGGCGACGGATCCTTCTGCTGCATTGCCTGCCGATTTTTTAGAGACAATGCCTGCATTTTTTCAGCAAGTGCAACACGATGCGCAACAAACCCAGGCCAATTTGATGGAAATTATTATGGCTCAGGATTTTCAGGATCTGACCGGGCAGGTGATACAGGGCATGCTGGGAGTCATCGCAGCCATTGAAAAAGAGTTGATTCAGGTACTGCTAGACAGTGTGCCCAATGAGAAAAAAGAAGAAACCCTGTCGTTATTAAATGGGCCGGTGGTCAATCCCCAGGCAAGCGATATCGTTCGTGATCAGGACGAGGTGGATGATTTGCTATCGAGTCTGGGTTTTTAAAGAGCAGGCCTTAGAGCGCAGTTATGGCTGAAGAAAGTGATTTAGAAAAAACCGAACCGGCCTCACCGCGGCGCTTAGAAAAAGCCCGTGAAGAGGGGCAAATTGCGCGTTCTCGAGAGCTAAACACCTTTTTAATACTGGCCGTTGGGGTGGCCACCCTCTGGTTTTCAGCGGATTTTCTCTATCGGCAATTAATGCTCTTATTTCAACACAGCATGAGTTTTGAGGCCGATATGAGCAGTGACACCACGGTGATGGTCACTCGGGTGGTGAGCCTGGGTCAGCGGGTCTTGATGGGGTTGAGTCCTTTGCTCTTGATGGTGTTTATCACTGCTGTGATCGCGCCTTTACTGTTGGGCGGTTTGGTTTTTAGTAGCCAATCGTTGGCGCCTAAGTTTGAGCGTCTCAATCCCATCAAGGGGGTGAAGCGGCTATTTGCATGGCAAACGTTGGTTGAGTTGTTAAAGACGCTGGCGAAAGCAGGCTTGATCGGCGTAATAGCGGTGATGGTGCTGTGGCATTATAGGGATGCCATGCTGAGTTTGTCCTATGTCAATGTGCAAGCAGCTCTGGCGCAAGGCATGCGGCTCATGGTTTTGTGTTGTGCATTGATTGTGGCCGGCCTGCTGATTATTGTCTTGATTGATGTGCCTTGGCAGTTGTTTAGCTATTTTAAAAAGCTACGTATGTCGCGCCAAGAGGTCAAAGATGAGCATAAAGAAAGCGAGGGCGACCCTCATGTCAAGAGCCGTGTGCGTGCACAGCAGCGCGCAATCGCACAGCGTCGGATGATGTCAGAGGTCTCATCAGCAGATGTGGTAGTGACTAATCCGAGTCATTTTGCCGTGGCATTACGTTATGCCGAGCAGGCCGCAGGTGCTCCTCGGGTAGTTGCCAAGGGTCGTGGACTTGTAGCACTGCAAATCATCGAGCGTGCCGAGCGTTTTCAGGTGCCTATTTTAGAGGCGCCACCATTGGCGAGGATTTTGCACCATCATGTGGCTTTAGAGCAGGAAATCCCTCCTGTGCTGTATGCGTCGGTTGCCCAGGTCTTGGCTTGGGTATATCAGCTCAAAAATTGGCAACGGGGGCAGGCACCATGGCCCAATGAGCCCGATTTGACGCAGGTGCCGCATGAACTTGATCCGCAAAATTCACCTAAATAATAATATGATGTCCTGGGTTTATTTCCATGATGAATAATTGGCTGTCGGTTTTAAAGCAATGGCAGTCCAGCTCAGTATCTGTGCTCGCTGGTCCCATCTTGATTTTGCTTATTTTGGTCATGATGGTGCTACCGCTGCCCCCATTTATTCTGGATCTGCTTTTTACCTTTAATATTTCGCTGGCTGTGATGGTGCTGTTAGTGGCCATGTTTACGCGACAGCCATTGGATTTCGCGGCTTTCCCTGCGGTTCTTTTGTTTTCCACTTTATTACGTTTGGGCCTTAATGTGGCATCAACACGTGTGGTTTTAATGCGTGGCCATGAAGGACCCGATGCGGCTGGCCGTGTGATAGAGGCATTTGGGCATTTTTTAGTAGGTGGTAATTTCACGGTTGGTTTAATTGTTTTTATTATTTTGGTGATCATCAATTTTGTGGTGATTACCAAAGGGGCAGGGCGAATTGCCGAGGTGGGTGCCCGCTTTACTCTAGATGCGATGCCCGGTAAGCAAATGGCAATTGATGCCGATTTAAATGCGGGGTTGATTGGTGAGGATGATGCCCGACAACGACGCCAAGAGGTGGCCCAGGAGGCTGAGTTTTATGGGGCCATGGATGGGGCCAGCAAGTTTGTGCGCGGCGATGCCATCGCTGGGTTGCTGATCATGATCATTAATGTGGTCGGTGGGTTAATTGTGGGGTTGGCGCAGCATCAACTCAGTGTGGGCGAGGCTGCTCATGTTTATACCGTATTGACGGTGGGCGATGGGTTGGTGGCGCAAATCCCGGCCCTGATCATTTCTACTGCTGCCGGGGTAGTGGTTTCGCGAGTGGCCACCGAGCAAGATGTGGGCCAGCAGTTAGTGGGTCAGCTTTTTAATAATCCGCGGGTGATGTACATCACCGCAGGAATTTTAGCCGCGATGGGGCTGGTCCCGAATATGCCGCATTTGGCATTTTTGTTTTTGGCTGCTTTGCTGGCAAGTATTGGCTGGTTTTTAGGACAACAGCAGCAAAAAGAGGCAGCCCAAGAGCAGGTTAATGAGGTTTTAGAGCAAAGCGAAATACAGCAGCAATCCACAGAGGCAAGCTGGGATGATGTGCATTTCACCGAGCCATTAGGACTTGAGGTGGGGTATAGACTCATTCCAATGGTTGATCACCACCAAGACGGTGAGTTATTAAATCGCATCCGTAGCCTGAGGAAGAAATTTGCCAGCGAGGTGGGTTTTTTACCTCCAGTTGTTCATATACGGGATAACCTCGAGCTCAAACCCAATGGCTATCGTATTTTGCTCCATGGTGCTGAGATCGCCTCGGGGGAAATTATGGTTGATCAATGGTTGGCTATTGACCCTGGAGAAGTCATGACCGACATAACGGGCACGCCGACCACAGATCCCGCCTTTGGCCTGCCCGCCTATTGGATCGCAGAGGACCTGCGCGAAGAGGCTCAAATTGCAGGCTACACAGTGGTGGATGCCAGTACGGTGTTGGCAACCCATATTAATCACATATTGCATCGCTATTCGGCGCAACTACTGGGGCGTGCCGAGGTGCAAAAGTTGGTCGAGCTGGCCGAGCGTGAACTGCCTAAATTGGTAGAGGAATTGATTCCCAAAGAGGTGAGTTTGGGTACGCTACAGCAGGTGTTGCGTGGGCTATTGGCAGAAGAGGTGCCTATCAGAGATATGCGCACTATTTTAGAAGCCTTGGCTCAGGGGGCGACACAGCAAGGTCCGCTCAAGCAAAATGGCCAATCAAGCCCTTCGGTCAATGAGCTATTGTCGGTGGTGCGTCAAGCATTGGGGCGGGTCATATTGCAGCAATGGTTTCCAGGGCAATCTGAGGCCCATGTGATTGGTTTGGATGCCCAGCTTGAGCAGGTGTTGACTCAGGCATTGAATAATAGTGGTGCTTTAGAGCCTGGCTTGGCACAGACCCTAGCGCAGGATACCCAACAAGCGATTGCACATCAAGAGGCCAATGGCCAACCGCCAGTGCTCGTGGTGACCGCAGCATTACGCCCGGCCTTAGCGCAATTTTTAAGGGCTCAATTTCACCAACTGGTTGTTCTGGCCATTGATGAAATCCCCGAAGATCGGATGATACAGGTGGATTATGTCGTCGGTCAGCAACCTGAGGCTGGCCAGTAAGGGGGCGCTATGCCCTGACCTGGGTATGTAGACCCGCACTGCCTTTGCTGCGCTTTCCCGAGGCGTCATAGGTGTGCGCGGCCTGTTTGGGATCTAGGCTTTGCAAAGCATTCAGCGCCTGCTGATGGTGCCCTAGATATTCATTGATGAGTTTTCCATTGGTCGTATTGAGGGCTTGTGCCTGCGCTGCATGCTCGAGCAATGCCTCGAGTTGGGTTTTAAATTCAGGGTCATTATTTGCCAACTCTTGGAGGGCGTCGACAGAGTCTTGAAGCTCGAGTGCCTGTAATACCTTGCGCCTTTTGTTTTGTAGCTGGCTGTACTGTTGGTGCCAAGCTGTTTTTTGTTGGGCAATTTGATGGATTTCCTCGTGGGTGTAAGTGCCTTGGAGAATGGTGGACTCGCGTTCAAGGATATGGATGAAATCTTTAAAAGCTTGGTTTTCTGCTGTTAATGTGTGTAGCAGTACAGGGTATAGGTTGATATTCTTCACAATAGCACTCGGTGACAAGATTATTTTAAGAGATCTTTGGCAGACTCGAGCAAACCGTCGGCAACGGCAGTCGGATCGATTTGCAACTGACCTGATTGGAGGGCCTCTTTGATGGCCTGTACGCGTTGCGTATGTATGTCTTGGGTGTCATTTTGCAGCTGTTGCAATGCGCGCGCTGTCTGGCTGAGCTGCACTGTACCCGATGAGGCATCGCGGGGGGTTGTGCTCGAGGACTGAGGTCGCTGCCCATAGGCCGAGCGCAGCGAGCTCTTGTCGGTGCCTTGGTTGGGATTGATCGGGGTGGGGCTAATTTTCACAGTGAACTCCTACTGAATCATCCTGAGGTATCTATTATAACGGCAGGGAAAATTGATTATTTAGGGTGAGAAGGAAATATTTTTTCACCCTCCAAAAGGCGCACTCTAAACATCAATGCAGGAATACCTCAACGGTATGGGCATCCAGCACGATGGCTTGGATCACTTGGCCGCTGGCAGTGCGCACTTGGATGCGGGCCCCTGGGTTACCGGACTGCAGGGCCTGTCCCTCACTGGTTACGACAAAGCCTTGGCCCCGCGCAATGGTTTGTACCGTCTGGCCGCGGGCGATGGATTGCGGGTTGCGCAATGAGTTGGCCCGCAAGGTGGTGCCATTAGGGATGCGCCGCGTGGCAATATGCCCGATGATTTTGCTGGGGTCGGTCAAAATATGCGGGGAAAGCTTTAACACATCTGCTTCATGGGCGATCAAGTCGTCAAGGGTGACGGGTTCATCGGCTTCGATGGTGCGATTAGCTACAAAATAATAACCCGAGGCACTCAGTTGGGCATGCACGTGGGTGACCCATTGGGTCGGTGCGTGGCAACGAACACTGACGGTCATGCGCGAGCGCAATTGTGCTTTGCTGCGCGAATACACCTCAAAATCCTCACATACACCTAGATTTTCAACTCGAGGTGGATTCACTTTGATGGTCGCCTCCAATCCTAGGGTGCGCGCCTGCTGTTCAAGAAAGTCGTGTACTTGGTTAGAAATTTTGCTGGCCAGATCGTCTCTGGACTCAGAAGTCTCTGAATCAGCATCGCTGGGTGAGGGTGACTCACCTGATGAATGGGATGCATCAGCTAAGGTGGTGATGGCCTCTATTGCTGGAGTGTTAGCAGCAGTAATGTGGGCAGGACTGTCATGCGCGTAAGCAGTGGTCAGCAATAAGCACAACATTAGGCCAAGGAGGTTGCGGTGCATGATATATAGCCTTTTACAGCAAAAAGAGAATAAGCATGTGTTTGGTCGATTGTTTTCCCGATTGCTCGCGCAAGGGGTGTTCTACTATTGATGTTGACAGAGTTTATCTCAAAGTTTTATGCACTGATTGGTGCGCAACACTCAGATTTTAACGAATTATTTCTATTGTAATATGTTTGGTCGCTTATCTGCAGAATTTGGCGTTCATCAATCCGCCTTGGGATTGCGCCAACAACGTCAAGAGGTTTTGGCGGCAAATATCGCTAATGCGGATACACCGCACTACAAAGCCCGCGATTTTAATTTTCACCAACAATTAAACCAGGCCGTGCAGGGCCAAGAGCAGGCGCGAGCAACACGACTGAGTGTGACCTCGGAAAGGCATATCCCGGGGGGGCGATTGAGCCCAACCGCCCCAGAGCTGCTCTATCGCGTGCCCGCGCAACCCTCATTAGATGGTAATACCGTCGATATGGATGTGGAGCGGGTGGCCTTTGCTGATAACAGCATGGGCTATCAAAGCAGTCTTTCCATTTTATCCCAAAGAATCAAAACACTGGGTGCTGCATTGCAGCCCTGAGTAGGATGTCATTAAACGTATTATTGACCAAGGACCTGTGATGACCAGTCTTTCCATTTTCAATATTGCCGGTTCTGCCCTGCAGGCTCAATCGCAGCGCTTAAATGTGAGTGCGAGCAACATCGCGAATGCGAATAGCGTGGTTGGGCCAGGGGGGGAACCGTATCGTGCGCGTGAAGTGGTATTTCAGGTCAGTCCATTGGGTGCGCAAGGCACAGGGCAAAAGATAGGCGGGGTCGCGGTGGCCGGGGTGGTCGAGAGTCAACAGCCGCTACGTGTCCAATATGACCCGGGGCATCCGTTGGCTGATGAAAGAGGCTATGTCACCCAATCTAATGTGGATGTGGTGGCCGAAACCGTCAATATGATTTCTGCTTCTCGTTCCTATCAGGCCAATGTTGAGGTGATTAACACCACTAAAAATCTATTGCAGCGCACGCTGACTTTGGGCCAGTAATTAGGAGTACTGTGAATGAGCACAATTGATGCAGCACCAAGCACGGGCGGTTTGATGGGTGGGTTGGCAGAAAATCAACAACAGCGCCAATTTATAGAGGAAACCCAGGACCGTTTTTTAACCTTATTAATTACTCAGCTGCGAAATCAGGATCCTTTGGATCCCATGGATAATTCTGAAATTACGAGTCAATTAGCGCAGTTGTCCACGGTACAGGGGATCAACCAACTCAATGAGACTTTATTAACCGTCTCTGGGCAGATGGATGTGTCTCAGTCAATGCAGGCTTCCATGCTGATAGGCAGAGATGTTTTAGTCCCCGGGGACAAGGTGTTACTCGGGTCTGATCCGCAGAATGATGAGGTTAAATTAGCCACGCCTTTTGGAGTGGATTTGATTTCTCCTGCAGAGAAAACCAAGGTGCAAATTTATGACAAAGCGGGCAAATTAGTGCGCACCCTAGCGCTTGAGGATAACCTCGCGATGGGTATCTACGAGGTGCAATGGGACGGGCGCGACGACGCTGGATTACCTGTTTCTGATGGTGCGTATACGGTAGAGGTGGTGGCAACAACCTCAGATGGCAATCAGGTATCGGCAGAGCCACTTACCTACGGCACGGTTAAGAATGTGGCCTATAGCGCAGGTGGACTGGAAATAGATTTGGGTCTAAGCGGCAAGTATTCATTGTTTGATATTCGCCAAATTATGTGAATGAAGGATGCCTTTTAGTGCTCAGAGTCAAGGCACTGGCATTTCAAAAATTTATTTGAAAAAAAGAGGTAATCATGGGTTTTGGACAGGGTTTATCCGGCTTGAATGCCGCAGCGCAAAATCTCGATGTGATTGGCAATAACATCGCTAACTCTAAAACCGCCGGTTTCAAGGCATCCAGTATGGCGTTTGCAGATGTCTATGCCAATTCTCGGGTAGGGATGGGGGTGCAGGTGGCCGCGATTAATCAACGTTTTACTGCAAGATCG
>JAJYTK010000012.1 GCA_021793095.1 Pseudomonadota bacterium | reverse complement strand
CTGAGGTGGTGGATTAAAACCAAAACCTCAGCAGGGTGCTTATGCTGATGTGTGATGAGATCACGCTGATCGGTCAGCGTGATTATTTTTTCATCATGTCAAAAAACTCATCATTGGTTTTTGTGGCGCGGATCTTATCCAAGATAAATTCCATGGCTTCGGTTTCATCCATGTCATGGATAAACTTGCGTAGTACCCAGGTCTTTTGCAACAGGTCAGGAGCAATGAGGAGCTCTTCACGACGTGTGCTGGTCTTTTTGAGGTTGATGGCTGGATAGACACGCTTCTCGGCCAAACGACGCTCAAGGTGGATTTCAGAGTTACCCGTGCCCTTGAACTCTTCGTAAATGACCTCGTCCATGCGACTGCCAGTTTCAATCAGGGCGGTACCAATAATGGTCAATGATCCCCCTTCTTCGAGATTTCGGGCAGCGCCAAAAAAGCGCTTGGGCCGTTGTAACGCATTGGCATCCACCCCACCAGTGAGTACCTTGCCAGAGGCGGGGACAACGGTGTTATAAGCGCGCGCCAGACGGGTAATTGAGTCTAAGAGGATGACCACATCTTTTTTGAGCTCAGCCAAGCGTTTGGCCTTTTCGATGACCATTTCGGCCACTTGGACGTGTCGTGTGGCAGGCTCATCAAAGGTAGATGCCACGACCTCACCGCGAACGGTGCGCTGCATTTCAGTGACCTCTTCGGGACGCTCGTCGACCAGGAGGACAATCACAATAGATTCGGGATAGTTGGTGGTGATGGCATGCGCGATGTGTTGCATCATCACAGTTTTACCCGACTTGGGGCTGGCCACAATGAGCGCGCGTTGGCCTTTCCCTATGGGTGCAAATATATCCAGTATGCGTCCAGTGGTGTTTTCGTCACTTTTGATGTCGCGCTCGAGAATCATGCGCTTATCAGGATGCAAGGGGGTGAGATTCTCAAACATGATTCGATGTTTGATTTTCTCGGGCTGCATGCCGTTTACTTTGTCGACCTTGACCAGTGCAAAGTAGCGCTCGCCGTCTTTGGGGGTACGTACCTCACCCTCTATGGAGTCACCGGTGTGTAAATTAAAGCGACGAATTTGGGAAGGTGAAATATAGATATCGTCTGTGCTGGCCAGATAGGAAGTCTCGGGCGAGCGCAGAAAGCCAAAACCATCGGGGAGTACTTCAAGAACGCCGTCGCCGAATATTTGTTCGCCTTGTTTGGCGCGGTTTTTCATGATCGCAAACATGAGTTCCTGTTTGCGCATGCGACTCGCATTTTCAATATTCAGGCTGGCAGCCATTTCGAGCAACTGCGAGACATGCAGTGCTTTGAGTTCGTTGAGATGCATTTGAAAAAAGAAGGGAATTAGCGTGTGCGAGCGGGCCTAAGTAGCTGTGATCAGCGCCCGCTCTGTGCTAGGTTTATGAGGTTGGAATTCGTTATAAGGATTCGTCGAGGAACTGATATAGTTGTGTCTTGGATAGGGCGCCAACCTTGGTCTCGGAGACCTCGCCATTTTTGAATAGCATCAGTGTGGGAATACCTCGCACACCATATTTGGCTGCCGTATCCGGGTTTTCATCGACGTTTACCTTTGCTATGGTAACACGATTTTGGTAGTCATTTGCGGCCTCATCAAGTATGGGCGCAATAGCCTTGCACGGACCACACCAGGCCGCCCAGAAATCTACCAGTACGGGTGTGTTAGATTGTAAGACATCGTTTTCGAACGATGTATCCGTAACATTTTTGATTGAATTGCTCATGACAGGATTCGATGAATTGGGTTGAGTAAATACTACAAACTATACGAGAGGACGCTTTGTACTGACAACGTCGCCCTTGAGAAAGCTGCCGTGAAGTGTTGTTGTTTAAACACAAGCGGGCATTGTCAGAATGCAGTAAGAACATGGCATGGTCATTGTTTGACCTTATGATAATTATACGTCTTTCACCTTATTATGTGCGAGTAGATAGTGAGTACCTCATACGATGAACATTCTATCCAGGTATTAAAAGGATTAGAGCCCGTCCGGCAGCGTCCCGGGATGTACACCCGTACGACGAATCCATTACACATTATCCAAGAGGTGATAGATAATGCTGCCGATGAGGCTTTAGCCAATCATGCATCCTCAATTACGGTGCGCTTGCACGAGGATAACAGCATTTCTATTGAGGATGATGGCCGCGGAATCCCGGTGGGATTGCACCCAGAAGAGCAAATCCCGGTGATTGAGTTGGTATTTACCCGTCTACATGCGGGGGGCAAATTTGATAAGCAGCATGGTCAGGCCTACGCCTTTTCGGGCGGCTTGCACGGCGTGGGGGTGTCGGTGACCAATGCCTTGTCAACGCGCATGGAAACCACAGTTTGGCGCAATGGCCAAGAGCACCATATTGTCTTTGCAGGGGGCGCCGTACAAGAGCCATTACATGTGACGGGGCGGCGCGTGGCCAAACGCAAGCAGGGCACATTGGTCCGGGTCTGGCCTGACCCACAGTTTTTTGATAGCCCAACGCTGCCTAAAAATGAGCTCAAACATGTCTTGCGTAGCAAAGCAGTCTTGATGCAGGGGATCGTTGTTGAGCTCTATGATGAGCGCAGTGATGAGCATGATCGGTGGCAATATGCGCATGGCATGCCTGATTATTTGACCGAGCGGCTTGAGGATGCCGAATTGATCATGCCCCTGTTTGAGGGCAGTTATGAGGCGGCCAATGATGACCCTAATAACGCGCCAGGTGAGGGGGTGGATTGGGTGGTCGCATGGAGTGCCGAGGGTCAGATTGTACGAGAGTCTTTTGTTAATCTCATCCCGACCTCAGCGGGGGGCACGCATGAGGCGGGGTTGCGCGACGGCCTCTACCAGGCCGTCAAAAGCTTTATAGAGCTCCATAGTCTCATGCCCAAAGGGGTGCGTTTACTTGCTGAGGATGTCTTTGCTCGTGCCAGTTTTATTTTGTCAGCAAAAATGCTCGATCCTCAGTTTCAAGGGCAGATCAAAGATCGCTTGACCAGTCGAGATGCGGTGCGCATGGTCAGTCATGTGGTGCGGCATGCGCTTGAGCTACGTCTCAATGCAAATGTAGAAGAGGCCAAGAAACTCGCTGAATTGGTGATTGAGCATGCCCATGCGCGCGTGCGCAGCAGTCAACGGGTGACGCGTCGCCGTCGCTCAGGGGTGGCGGTATTACCCGGTAAATTGACCGATTGCGAAACCGATGAGGTCGCGCGCCGTGAGCTGTTTTTAGTCGAGGGTGACTCCGCCGGCGGCTCGGCAAAAATGGGCCGCGATAAGACCTTCCAAGCCATATTGCCGCTACGGGGCAAGGTTTTAAACTCTTGGGAGGTACATGCCGATCGTTTATTCGCCAACCAAGAAATCCATGATATTTCTGTAGCGATTGGGGTTGAGCCCCATGGGCCGACCGCACAGCCCGATCTCAGTGGCCTACGATATGGCCGCATCTGTATTTTGTCGGATGCAGACGTGGATGGTGCCCACATCCAAGTACTATTATTAACTTTATTTTTCCGTCATTTCCCCGCCCTGATCAAGGCAGGGCATATTTATATTGCGCGACCGCCTTTGTTTCGAATAGATGTGCCCGCCCAGGCCAAACGCCCGGCACGCAAACTGTATTGTTTAGATGAGAGCGAGCTCGAGGCGACATTAGAAAAATTGCGCAAAGAGGGGATCAAAGAAGAGCGCTGGTCAGTGAGCCGATTCAAAGGGTTGGGTGAAATGAGTGCCGAGCAGTTGTGGGAGACCACCATGAATCCGGATACGCGCCGGTTACAGCGGGTGGCTTTTGGGGCATTGGGCGTTGAGGGCACCCAAGAGATGTTCACAATGTTGATGGGCCGAGGCGAGGCCGCGCAGCGGCGTAGCTGGCTCGAGGAAAAGGGCAATTTAGCCGAGGTAGATATTTAAGCATGATGTCAGATCAAGCAACTCTAGATTATGAAACCGACGATGATGCCCTGATTTTGGCGCGTTATGCCGAGCAGGCCTATTTGGACTACGCCATTTCGGTCGTACGTGGCCGGGCTTTGCCTGATGTGACTGATGGGCAAAAGCCTGTGCAACGCCGTATTTTGTATGCCATGCAGGCGATGGGGCTGGGCACACAAGCGCGGCCAGTGAAATCGGCACGTGTGGTTGGTGACGTTTTGGGTAAGTATCACCCACACGGTGACCAGGCCGCCTATGACGCGATGGTGCGTATGGCACAAGATTTTGTGTTGCGTTATCCGCTCATTGAGGGGCAGGGCAACTTTGGTTCTCGAGATGGGGACAATGCAGCTGCCATGCGTTACACCGAGGCACGGCTGACCGAGTTTGCTCAGCTCTTGCTAGAAGAGCTTAACGAGGGCACCGTCGATTTTATTGATAATTATGATGGCAGTCAGACCGAGCCGCAGGTATTGCCTGCTCGCCTGCCTGTGGTGCTATTAAATGGGGCCACCGGTATTGCGGTCGGTATGGCTACCGATATCCCCCCTCATCATATTACCGAGGTGGCGCAGGCGTGCGTGGCGTTACTCAAAGACCCCGAGGTGGCCGATGAGGTGTTGTGGTCCCATATTCAGGGGCCTGATTTCCCCGGGGGCGGGCAAATCATTACCCCTGCCAAAGATATTCAACGCGTGTATCAGCAGGGGCGTGGGTCGATCAAGGTCCGAGCATGCTGGCGTTTTGAGGAAATGGCACGTGGGCAGTGGCAGTTGGTCGTGGATGAGCTGCCTCCCAATACATCCAGCCAAAAAGTGCTTGAGGAGATAGACGAAAAAACCAATCCTCGCGTCCGTCAGGGGCGTCGATCGCTGAGCAATGAGCAGCAGCAAACGCGTGCCTTAATTCTGAGTATGCTGGAAACTGTCCGTGATGAGTCCAGCAAAGAAGAGACAGTGCGTTTGGTTTTTGAGCCCAAAAGTAGCCGCATTGATCGTCATGAATTTGCAGAAATGCTGTTGGCGCATACCAGCATGGAGGCCAATTACAGCATTAATTTGGTCAGCATTGATACCCAAGGCCGTCCCAAGCAAACCCCCTTACGCGGCATGCTCGAAGACTGGTTGGCGTTTAGACGTGAAACCGTACGTCGTCGGACGCAATTCCGTTTGGACAAAACCGATGACCGCATCCATGTCCTTGAAGGACGTATGGTGGTTTATTTGGATGTGGATGCTGTGATCCAGACAATACGGGAGGCCGATGAACCCAAAGAGGCCTTGATCGAGCGTTTTGCCCTGAGCGAGCGTCAGGCCGAAGATATCCTAGAGATGCGCTTACGCCAGCTCGCCCGATTAGAAGGGATAAAAATAGAACAAGAGCTAGAAGAGCAGCGCAAACAGAAGGCGCAGTTGGAAAAAATACTGAATAGTCCCGCAACCTTTAAGCGGTTATTGATCCGCGAAATAGAAAGTGATGCTAAAAAGTTTGGAGATAAGCGCCGCACGCTTATCCAAGAGGCCGAGCAGGCCGTGCTGGAAACGCCTGTGTTAGATGAGCCGGTAACGGTCATTATTTCACAACAGGGATGGCTACGCCGTCGGCAGGGGCATGGGCATGATTTAGAAAGCACACACTTCAAAAGTGGTGATGGTTTTTATGATGCGATAGAATGCCGTAGCGTTGATCATCTCACCGCTTTGGGTTCTGACGGACGCAGCTATACCGTTTCCGTGCATGAGCTGCCCCCGGCACGAGGCGATGGGCAGCCCATTACTGCTTACATTGATGTGGCGGCGGGGACCCAGATAGAACATATGGTCATCGGTGACTCAGCACAGCGTTTTGTATTGGGTGTGGAAAATGGCTACGGTTTCATCGCGCAGCAGCCCGATATGTTGACACGTCAGCGGGCGGGCAAACAGTTCATTAATGTGCAAGCCTCTGAGCAGCTCTTAAAGCCCCTCTATCTGCATCCAGAGGATACCCAGCTCGCGTTACTGACAGAAAAGGGGCGGTTCTTGGTTTTTGATTTAGATGAGCTGCGTGTGCTTAAAGGGGGTGGGCGCGGCACCATGTTGATTAATCTGGACGCCGATGATCGGCTCATACAGTGGGCGGGCGTCGGGCCTCAAGGTGTGCAGATCCAAGGGATTTATAGGCGCCGAGACTATACTTGGGTCTTTGACGAAAAAGAGTTGGCACCTTATGTAGGGCGCCGTGCGCGTAAGGGCAAAATACTGACGAGGAAAATTCGCAACCCTCTATTAACCCGCGTGCCCACTCCTGAGGGCGAGGATTAAGTCAGTTCTATTGCATCAGTTCAACGGTGCTCGGGGTACCGTCGCGAGGCATAAACCTTTGTTTGAAAAGAGTAAGTCATGAGTTTTAAAGTTCAGGTCGAGCCCCTAGGGTTGAGTTTTACGGTACAAGAAGGTCAAAGCGTACTGGATGCCGCGCTCGAGGCCAAAATTCTTTTACCCTACAGTTGTCGTGGGGGCAGTTGTTCGACGTGCATGGCCAAGGTGATCTCAGGTTCATTTGAGGCGGGCACCGCGCCAGAGCAAATATTAATGCCCGAGGAGCTCGAGGCCGGTTACAGTCTGATGTGTCAGGCGCGCCCTTGCAGTGATATGGTGATTGAGTCGCCATCCGCCACTGTGATGTCTGATATAGAGGTGCGCAAACTGCCCTCACGCGTGTTGAGCATCACCCCCTTGATTGATGATGTGATGCAGGTACAGTTGCAATTGCCTGCGAGTCAGTCTGTTTTCTATTATCCCGGCCAATACCTCAATTTACTTTTAAAGGGTGGGGCCGAGCGCAGTTATTCCATGGCCAATCCACCCAATGAGGATAATACCGTCACCCTTCACATTCGGCATATGCCCGGTGGATTGTTTACTGATTCCTTATTTGGGGCCACTCAGCCGGCCATCAAAGAGCGCCAAGTCCTGCGTGTTGAATTGCCGCTGGGGACCTTTTATTTACGCGAAGAATCCGAGCGCCCCATTGTATTTTTGGCCAGCGGCACGGGTTTTGCCCCCATTAATGCCATGGTAGAGTCCTTGATTGAAAAAGGCCAAGACCGCAAGATTCGCTTTTATTGGGGGGGGCGACGCCCTCAGGACCTCTATTTGGCCGAGCGTGTCCAACAGTGGGCGCAGCATTTTAGTGATTTTGAATATATCCCAGTGATCTCTGATGCCCAACCGGATGACCACTGGACCGGACGCACTGGGTTTGTGCACCATGCCGTGATGGACGATCTCCCTGATTTATCTGCTTGGGAGGTTTATGCTTGCGGTAACCCCCAAATGGTTGAAGGGGCGCGCCGTGATTTCATACAGCACTGTCAGCTTGATGATGAGGCATATTTTTCCGATGCCTTTACTTCAGAGGCTGACAAAGTAGGCGGCTAATCGGCCGCCCACGGGCACAGACGCAAAGGCAAAATATGAGAGTTGCCGTTATCGGAGCAGGCAGTGTAGGGGTGGCCAGCGCTTGGTGGCTGCGGCAGGCGGGATTTGATGTCACGGTGATTGACCGTCAGTCCCAGGTGGCCCAAGACAGTACGCGTTTGGGTGGCGGGTTGATTTCTGTGGGGCAGGCACGTCCTTGGGCTCGGCCGTCTGCCCCTTGGCAGCTCATCGCTGGTTTATTTCAGGACCATGCCCCGATCATGTTCCGGCCGCGTATTGACCCCCAGCAATGGTCTTGGGGGGCCGCTTTTTTATGGCAATGTTTACCCAGTAAAACTTATACCAATATCCTTAATATGGTGCGTTTGGCCGAGTACAGTAAAAATCTCACGCATCAGCTCGGGACCGCCCTTGGCATACAGTATCAATATCGCCCTTGCGGGGTGCTCAGTCTTTATCGTCATCACAAGGATTTGGCCCAAGCAGAGCACACTTTAGATCGTTTGCGCGATCTGGGGATTGATCGGCGCTTATTGAGCACCGAAGAGGTGATTGAGTTAGAACCCTCTTTAGCGCACAGTGCGACATCAATTATTGGGGGGGATTACACCAGCCAAGATGCTGTCGGAGACGCGTATCTTTTTACCCGCCAATTAGCGCAACATGCGCATGACGCCGGGGTACACTTTTTGTATCAAACCACAGTGACCCGCCTATTATGCCAACATGGCGCAGTACAAGGTTTAGAGGTGAAAACTGCCGACGGCGATTACGAATCTTTGCACTTTGATTTGTATGTTATCGCTTTGGGCGCAGAATCTGGTTTATTATTACGGCAGGCTGGTTTGCCTTTTCACTTGTATCCAGTCAAAGGATATACGGCATCGTTTGAGCTAACCGATCCTGACCAAGCACCCGAGGTAGGGGTGTATGATCCGGCTTTGCGGCTGAGTTTTGCTCGTTTAGGTGATCAGTTGCGGGTGTCGGGTTTTGCTGAGCTCAGTGGCTTTAACCGCTCATTAAATGACTATCGGTGTCAGCTGATTGTGGATCATGCAAAACGCCATTTTGGGGCTTGTATACACCCAGAAAAGGGGCGGTTTTGGACGGGGCTGCGATCGGCAACGCCGGCCAATGTGCCGTTGATTGGTCGGACGGCCATAAAAAATCTTTATATCAACACAGGGCATAGTAATCTTGGTTGGACCATGAGTGTGGGCTCGGCGAGATTATTGGCTGATGTCATGGCCCAGCAGCCGCCTGAGCTGGACTTTCCTTATTTAAGATAGAGCTTATGAAAAAATATCTCCATATCTCCCGTTGGCGTGCTTCTTTAACAACTGCTATTGGTGTGGCGGCCTTGGGTATTGCCTCAACCGCTTGGGCGGCGACCGAGATCCAGGTCTGGCATGCACTTAATGAACACAATGCCAAGGTCTTTGAGGGCATGGTCAAAAGCTACAATCGTTCACAATCCGATGTAAAGGTGGTCCTCCAAGATTTTTATGATGTGGCTGCTCTGGATGAAGCGCTCAATATGGTCAGTGAAGAGCAGCGCCCTAATTTAGTGCAGCTGCCCGAGACCACTGGTTTGGATGATGTCGCCACTCGTTCATATATCCAACCCATGTATCAGCTGCTGGCCAATGCGCCCATGCAAGAGTCAACTTGGTTTTTGCCCAGCGAGAACAATTTCATGCATGATGCCAATGGACGTTTGTTGGCACTGCCGCTGATGGCGGAAATCCCTGTGATGTTTTACAACACCGAGGCATTTGAGAAGGCAAACATCGATGGGGCCAAACCCAGTCGCGATTGGAGTGAGCTGCAGGGGCAGTTAGTACAGGTGGCCAACAGTGCCACGCGTCGCTGTCCTATCACATCTGACCAACCCGTATCTATCAATTTGGAAAACTTGGCAGCGGTGAACAAGCAGTTTTATCCCGGCGGCGCAGACCAACAACAGGGGTTTAAGTTTAACTCTCTGTATGTGCGTCATTTATCGACCATGATTAGCTGGGTGCGTAGTGAGATAATGACGCCACCCGAATTTAATGAACTCGCCACCCAACGATTTGCCCAAGGGGAATGCGGTACTTTGCTGTCAAACTCGGGCAATTTAGGCTATTTCCAGGATCAGGGGGGGCTGAAGTTCTCCGTGGTGGGCTTGCCCTATTATCCTCAGGTGGCCGAAACCCCAGGCAACCCATTTGTGACGGGGGCCGGTTTATGGGCCACCAATGGTCATGATGCGGACAAAGACAATGCCACCGCCGCTTTTATTACTTGGTTGGCAGAGCCCAAACAGGCGGCTAATTGGCATCAGAAAACGGGCTTCTTGCCGCTCACCAAGCAGGCTTTTGAAAAGGTCAGTGATCAATACTACACACCGATGGGCGAGTGGAAAGAAATAGTCGCTGTCTACGGTCAGCCACCAGCGGCCACTACCCGCGGGTTTAAAGTCAATAACTACCACCTGATTCGGGCGATGTTTAACCAGACCCTCGAAGAGGCTTTAAACGGCGAACAGACCGCTATTTCGGCTTTGGAAAGCGCGGCCAAGCAAGCAAATCAGCTCATGGCACAGCGTTAAACCAGCTGTATCAAACAATGGGTTAACCCACTTAACACATAGCATAAAGAAATCATCACAATACGCTGCGCGGATTATTTTAGCGCAGCGGAATTTCCCAAATAGTATTTCACCAGCAGCTCAGTCATGATTAAGCCTAGGCATTGTCCTAGGCTTTTTTTTGGGATCGTTCAATGAGGAAAATTGCTGTTGTGAGCACGATTTTTTTTATGCTGGGGGGCTGCGTGCCCACTCTGCCGACCTTAGAGCAGTCATCACCTTCTTTGGCTGCAGGGGCCTTTGATTTCAATTGGCGGCTCTCTGGAGAGCGGGCCATCGCACCGGTGCAGGTGTTTAATAATCAGCAGCAGGTATGGCTGCAATTTCGCCCTGAACAGCATTTACCGGCTATTTTTGCCTATCAAAGGGGCCAGTACCATGCTGTGAAATATCAGCATTTTGAACCGTATGTGGTGATAGAGGGTCAATGGCGCGAGTTGCTTTTTCAAGGGGGGCGTTTGCAGGCGCAAGCACGTCATGAATCGGTGCAGCAACCCCAGATCACTGAAATGCCTCCTAGGGTTCCTAAGCAGGCTCAAACAAAAACGCCTACTCATCCAAAGCATCCAAAGCCGTTAGTGGTACAGGATGAGCCGTCAACGTCGGATCGAAACGCGCAGACCGCAGCAGGGGGAGACCCCGTGCAGAAAGCAGAAAAACCAGCACAGCCCTCCCAAGCTTTACCCAAAGAGACCCGAGCTCTTTCTGCCCCTGCTCAGTCAACTCAGCGCTTTGAGATTGGCCCAGCAGATGAAACCATGCGCCAAGCCTTACAGCGTTGGGCAAAACAAGCAAACTGGCACTTTACGAACGAGCATTGGGGGTTAGAGGTGGATTACCCCATTATGAATACGGCGCAATTTCAAGGGCCATTTGAGCAATCAGTCGAGCAATTGCTCAAGAGTGCACAGCTTGGGGCACAGCCGTTACGAGCCTGCTTTTATAGTAACCAGGTGCTGCGCATTATTCCTGAGCCGCAATCGTGTTTGGCAGGCGGGCATGGGGTTGAAGACCGAGAAACGCCCGCCGACCGCAAGCAAGGCATTGATTAAGCCGGAAAAAACCAGGAGATCGGGATGTTAAAGGCTTTTGGGTACCCATCTAAAAGGTGGTGGCGATGCGGGGTAATGGTCGTGGTGGTGAGCGTTTTTTTAACGGCTTGTGCGATGGACCAACAATTACAAAAGGTAGATGAGCAGCACAGCGAGCGTCGTGATGAGCAGCAGGGGCATCGGCAGCATTTCGAGAGAGCGA
>JAJYTK010000011.1 GCA_021793095.1 Pseudomonadota bacterium | reverse complement strand
CGAGGCACATTGACTGAAAAAGGAACTCCCTCGCCCTGGCGCGATCGCCCTGCAGCAGAGTCGCTGCAATTGCTGCGCGAGATGAGAGACGGCAAGCACCCCAACGGCAGCATGTGCCTGCGGGCCAAAATCGATATGGGCTCACCCAATATCAACATGCGCGATCCCGTCATCTACAGGATCCGCCATGCGGAACACCACCGCACAGGCGACAAATGGTGCATCTACCCCATGTATAGCTGGGCTCACCCTGTTGAAGATGCACTCGAGATGATTACACACAGTCTGTGCACCCTAGAGTTTGAAGACCAACGCCCTTTTTATAACTGGACGTTGGAAAAACTCAGTGAGTTGGGCTTTTTCACCGACCCCTTGCCGCAACAAATCGAATTTGCACGCCTATATTTGACTCATGTAGTGACCAGCAAGCGCAAGCTGCGTCAACTCGTAGAAAATGGTCATGTCGAGGGCTGGGATGACCCGCGCTTGCCGACCCTGGCGGGCCTGCGTCGTCGCGGTTATACCCCCGAGGCCATTCGCCTATTTTGCGACCGCATTGGTGTTTCCAAGGCAGACTCTCGCATCGACTATAGCGTGCTCGAGCAATCACTACGCGATGTGCTGGATCCCGTCGCCCCACGCAGTGTTGCCGTACTGGATCCCATCAAACTTATCATCACCAACTTGCCCGAGGATCACGATGAGCCTTGCACGGCACCGCTCAGTCCGCATGATCCTGAGGCCGGCCAGCGCCACTTTAGCTTTACCCGCGAGCTCTGGATCGAGCGTGATGATTTCCGCGAGGACCCAGAGAAGCGCTATTTCCGTCTCTATCCCGGCAACAAGGTACGCCTCAAATACGCTTATA
This sequence comes from Pseudomonadota bacterium, assembly GCA_021793095.1. GTDB lineage: Bacteria > Pseudomonadota > Gammaproteobacteria > Burkholderiales > Burkholderiaceae_B > Paenalcaligenes. The sequence goes on along the minus strand of JAJYTK010000011.1, from coordinate 10,971 downwards.
TCGTTGAGTGCACTGGTTTTAAAAAGGACGATGCGGGCAATGTGACCGAGGTGTATGCTGAGTATATCCCTGACACTAAATCAGGGACCCCTGGCGCCAGCTCAGTCCGCGTCCGCGGGGCCATTACCTGGGTCAGTGTCAAGCATGCGCTCTCGGCCGAGGTGCGCCTCTACGACCGCCTGTTTACCGACCCTCATCCAGATATTGGCGACAAAGATTTCCTGAGCCTGATCAATCCAGACTCTATGCAAACGGTGCAGGCATGGGTAGAGCCTGGCCTCGTTGCTGAGCCTGAGGCCTTTTGGCAGTTTGAACGCTTAGGTTATTTCGTTGCTGATCGCGAGCTTTCCACTCCCGAACGCCCAGTTTTGAATCGCACTGCCACACTGCGCGATAACTGGGTCTAATTTTCTAAAGGTGCCACGTGACACAACAAGAGCGCACACCCGATAGAGCCATTGATTTTAAAAGCGCGACCTTAGATACCGTCCGGTTAGTGCTGCAGCCCCAAGATCTCGACACGCTGCTCACCCAGCTGCAACAACATCTCGAGCAATCGGCTGGTTTTTTTGCTGGCGAAGCCGTAGTCATCGATGCCAGCGCCCTCCAAGAGGGGCTTGACTGGGCGACACTCCAAGACTGTTTGCGGGCGCACGAATTACATCCTCTGGGGGTGGTGGCCACGGGGGCCGCCGCCCGCAGCGCCGAAGAGGCGGGGCTGCCGCTGTTGAGTCTGTCTCGGCCACAAGCGCGCCCAAGCTCAGAGTCCACCCATACGGCGCCCCCCTCAACCGCAGCGGATGCCTCTGCCCCCCAAGATACCGCCGCCTTAGAAACTAAGGCGGCGGCTGAGGCAACGGACACAGCAGCACCTGCCGCAACCCCCCAGGAAACAGCCCAAGAAAACCCCACCCCCGAGATCGACAGCCCCGATTCCAATACGACTCAGAACGGTGCTCGACCCACCAAGGTTATCCAGCGTCAGTTGCGCTCGGGGCAGCGCATCTATGCCCAGGATAGTGATCTGATTATTATTGGTGTGGTGAGCCAAGGGGCCGAGGTTATTGCCGATGGCAATATCCATGTCTACGGGCCGCTGCGCGGGCGCGCGATGGCGGGTGCCAGCGGTAATACAGAGGCCCGCATTTTCACTACTGAGCTCGATCCTGAGCTCATTGCCATCGCTGGCGTCTATAAAGTGATCGAAGAGGCACTGCCTGATCAGCACCGCAATCAAAATGCAGTGATTTCCTTACATGGAGAGAGCTTAAAAATTGAATCAATCCGTTAAGCATTGTTCAATACACTTGCGTAAAATACTAAACCGTGCCAACGTTACTGTTGCATGTGCCCCGGTTTCTTTTAAAATCAAGGACGCCACAGGCATTATCGGTCATCGTTAGGATGATGGCCCACTTAAAGCGCGTTATTAACTTTTAAGGATGCACACCGTCATGACACGAATCGTTGTGGTGACTTCAGGCAAGGGTGGCGTGGGGAAAACCACCACCAGTGCCAGTTTCGCGGCCGGTCTCGCCATTCGCGGCCATAAAACAGCAGTAATTGATTTTGATGTCGGCTTACGTAACCTCGATCTCATCATGGGGTGCGAGCGTCGCGTCGTCTATGATTTTGTCAACGTCATACAAGGCGAGGCCACGTTAAATCAGGCACTCATTCGCGATAAACAACTAGAAAACTTATTTATCTTGCCAGCCTCGCAAACCCGCGATAAAGACGCTTTAACCCAAGAGGGCGTGGGCAAAGTACTCGATGAACTCAAAGAGATGGAGTTCGAGTACATCATCTGTGACTCCCCCGCAGGGATCGAAACGGGCGCGCTGATGGCCTCTTATTTTGCGGATGATGCTATTGTGGTCACCAACCCCGAGATTTCCTCGGTGCGTGACTCGGATCGCATCCTGGGCATCCTTTCTGCCAAATCCAAACGCGCCGAAGAGGGTGGTGAGCCCGTGAGTGAATACCTGCTCATCACGCGCTACAGTGCCAAGCGGGTCGCCGATGGCGAAATGCTCTCTGTCTCAGACGTCGAAGATATTTTGCGCATCAAGCTGCTCGGTGTCATTCCCGAATCTGAAATTGTCTTGCAGGCCTCAAACCAGGGGGTTCCTGTGGTGCATTTGCGCGATAGTGATGCTGCCCATGCCTATCAGGATGTAGTTGATCGCTACCTCGGCAAAGATATTTCCATGCGTTTTGTAGACTATGAAAAGCCGGGACTCTTTAAACGACTTTTTGGAGGAAAGTAATCATGTCTTTCCTTTCTTTCCTGCTAGGGAGCAGAAAAAAATCAGCCTCTGTGGCCAAAGACAGACTGCAACTCATCCTGATCAACGAGCGTGGCCACGGCGGCGTCACCCCTGACTATCTGCCGCGTTTACAAAAAGAGCTGGTCGAGGTGATTTCCCGATACGTAAAAATCAACCCCGATGATATTCAGGTCAACTTAGACAAGAAAGATGAGCTCGAAGTGCTCGAGGTTAAAATCGAAATGCCCGGCGAGGAAAAGAAAGCATAACCGGCACAAGAAATCATAACCGGCGCAAAATTTTATTATTAATCCTTTGCGCGCCGATGGCTGGGCGGGCTGCTGCACCCGCCAGCTCATATTTAATAGTTTAAAACAATTACTTAGGGATTCTTGCCGATTTGATCGCCGATCACCCCACCAATGGCAGCGCCCCCTACGGTGCCTAGGATACCGCCCCCAGAAATCACTGCCCCGGCCACGCCGCCTACCCCTGCACCAGTGGTGGCGCTTTTCTGCCGTGAAGACATGCTATCCCAAGAGGCACAGCCTGCCAAAGAGGCAATCAATGCGCATGCTAACACGCCTTTAGTCCATCTTTTTTGCATCATAAACTCCTTAAAGCTTTACTTTAATAAGATAGCCCAATTGATAGTAAGCAACAACAAAATTGGGTGTTTTTTTGTATCTTATTGATGCTTGTTTAACGGCTCAAAAACAAAGGGGGTGCGGCCATCGCACCCCCTTTTTCTATCCATTAAGCGATTAACTTTGTGCCTAAAAACTAGCGCAACGGCTTGTAGCGAATACGGCGCGGCTGAGCTGCCTGCTCGCCCAGGCGACGGCGCTTGTCCTCTTCGTACTCTTGGTAGTTGCCGGCAAAAAACTCGACGTGAGAATCCCCCTCGAAGGCCAAGATATGCGTCGCAATACGATCGAGGAACCAGCGATCGTGACTGATCACCAGCACACAACCAGCAAACTCTAGCAGGGCATCCTCAAGGGCGCGCAGTGTCTCGACATCCAAGTCGTTGGAGGGCTCGTCAAGCAACAGCACATTGCCGCCGGTCACTAGGGTCTTGGCCAAATGTAGGCGGCCGCGCTCCCCCCCGGATAATTGACCCACCTTTTTATTTTGATCCGCGCCGCGGAAATTAAAACGGCTCAGATAGGCCCGCACGGGGATAGAGTGACGACCCACCTCGATATTGTCGGAGCCCTCTACCGAGAGCGCCTCGAATACGCTTTTCTCATCGGGCAAATCAGAACGTGACTGATCCACATGCGCTATTTGCACTGTTTGGCCCAATTTAATCTCGCCCTGATCGGGCTGTTCTTGGCCACTGATCATGCGAAAAAGCGTGGATTTACCTGCCCCGTTGGGCCCAATAATACCTACAATGGCGCCAGGAGGGACACTGAAACTCAAGTCATCAATCAGCAAACGATCATCATAGCCTTTGCTGACATTGGTAAACTCGATGACCTCATTGCCCAAGCGCTCGGCCACAGGAATAAAGATCTCCTGCGTCTCGTTACGGCGTTGATACTCATAAGACGACAGCTCTTCGAAGCGATTCAAACGCGCTTTAGACTTGGCCTGACGCCCCTTGGGGTTTTGACGCACCCATTCCAACTCTTTGCGGATAGTGCGTTGGCGCGCGCTTTCGGCGGCCTCTTCTTGGGCCAAGCGATCTTCTTTTTGCTCGAGCCAGGAACTGTAGTTGCCCTTCCAAGGAATACCATGACCGCGGTCTAACTCTAAAATCCAACCGGCGGCATTATCCAGGAAATAGCGATCGTGAGTGACGGCGACGACGGTGCCAGGGAATTGGGTCAAAAATTGCTCGAGCCAGTGCACACTTTCTGCATCTAAGTGGTTAGTGGGCTCATCCAGCAACAGCATATCGGGCTTGGACAGCAGTAGCTGGCATAAAGCCACGCGGCGTTTTTCCCCACCGGAAAGGTGCTCGATCTGGGCATCCCAGGGCGGCAACCGCAAGGCATCTGCCGCGATTTCCATCTGTGTTTCGGTGTCATCACTGCCACTGGTGGCAGCCGCAGCAATAATGGCCTCGAGCTCAGCCTGCTCGGCAGCCAAGGCATCAAAGTCGGCATCGGGCTCGGCATAGGCAGCGTATACCTCGTCCAAGCGCGCCTTGGCGCGAAATACCTCGCCCAACCCCTCTTCTACGGCCTCACGTACCGTTTGCTTGGGATCCAGCTCGGGCTCTTGGGGCAAATACCCAATATTAATGCCCGACATGGGGATGGCCTGGCCCTCGATCTCAGTATCTAGACCAGCCATGATGCGTAGCAAGGTGGACTTGCCCGCGCCGTTTAAACCCAATACACCGATCTTGGCGCCCGGGAAAAAAGATAAAGAAATATCTCTGAGGATCTGTCGGCGTGGGGGCACAATCTTTCCCACCCGATTCATAGTAAAAACGTACTGTCCCATATATATCTAATAAACTCTAAATAAAAGAAGAAGGATTTGGCACTGAAAAAAGAAAAAAAAGGCCGTACAATGGAGTTTTTGTTATTTGAATTAGCTGATTGCTTTTACTTTTTGCTTTACAAACATGCCCACATTGACTTTTAGCAACGCCGACATCGAATTGCTCGCCCGTACAGCCGATGCCCTGAGTGCCTATATCGGCAAGCCCGTCTTGGCTGAAATCATGGACGCCGAAGAAACCGGGTACGAATGGGTCGCCTTTGCCATTCCTCTAGATATTAACGAAGACGACGCAAACATTCCAGTGATTCAAATCGGTGGTGCCAACACCCGATTGATTGGCAGCCAAGGCGGTGTCCATGTCAACGCCAACGAAACCTACAGCTGTCGTTTTCTGTGGGCAATCCAATGCGCCGATATCGGGCCCATTCGCTTTATCAAGGTCAACCAAGAGGGCGACGAAATTGGCTGGGCCGAAGAGCTCGTCGAACTGTTACCCTTTGATTTCGATGATGAGGAAGACCCTGATGAGCCCACGGCAAAGCCTGAACATCTCTTTGTGCAAACGCCCCCTAGCCAATTGCAATAATTACTGCTGCAGATTGTCGGTCGGGGTGCGGGGCGCCTGACGCGCACGCCATAAATCGCGTAAAAAGAGTGCGCCCCCTACGGGCGCCATCAATAGCACCAGCAGGCGGGCGCCCCACCCCAGCGGCTTGAGATTCGTGGGGGGCTGACGCCTCTGGTGCCACAAATGCAACCGAAACCGCCCATACCGCGCCGCAAACAGAAAGAAGCTGCGCGGGTCATCGCGAAACCAGGGCATACACTTTGCCAAGGTATCTTGGGCTAATAACCACAATCCAAAGGCGTGCTGTGAGGACTGTTTGCCCTGCATGCTCAGGGAGTCTTGCCCAGGATAATAGACCCGAAATACTTTATTGACACAGCGCTGTTTATACCCCGCACGAGCAATGGCACGCCAAACCAGGCTCTCGGGCACAAATCCTGAATACTGCGGAAAAGGAAATTGCAACAGCACATCGCGCGCCAAGCAACCAAATTTTTCACCACGGACGCGGTATTTAAAATAAATATCTAGTGTGGTGGCATCCAAACGATCATGCGGAAAAAGATCGCCCACCACGGAGCCCTCGGGATATTGGCACAACCCGGTCACTCCAGCAAAAGAGGCGCGTTCATCGTCGGGCAGCCCCCACCACACGCGAATCATCTCGTACAAGCTATTAGGCAACAAGGCATCATCACTGTCTAGGACCACAATGAGATCCCCTTGAGCGAGTTGTACACCTAGGTTAAATGCTGCTTTTTTATGTTGGTTGGTCTGCCAATGATAAATGATGGGAAAAGGGGCCTCGCCCTGCCAACGCGCGATTAGCTCAGCGGTATCGTCTGTCGAGCCGTCATCAACCACCACCCACTCAAAAGATTGATAGCTTTGCTCGAGTAATGATTTAAAGACCCGCTCTAAGGTATGGGCACGGTTATAAGTTGGCGTCAGTACCGTAAAATGAAAACGTGCCTCTGGATTGCGCGGCCTTTTGTATACTGGACTCATTGCGAGCACCTAAGCAAAGCAGGTAAAGCTGCGGGACAGCTTTAAAGAGAACATACAGAAAAACCACAGAATAGAGACTCTGTGGTTTGGGTATTTGAGATGCCCTAACGGCATCTAAACATCAAATACGTGGGCGCTGTATCAGCCAAGACTAAGCACGCTTGACCTCTTCGAGCAGCTTGAAGACGCCATGCGAAGAACCCGCAAACAGACGTTTAAAAGCTTTGCCCAAGCAGCGGCGCTCTAAAGTGTTACGACTAACGCGTTTAATTTCAGCCATGAAATTGCTCCAGTAATACCATTAGATAAATGATTAAAGGTATATTATAGCCTTATTTCCCTGTGAAATCGTCCTGTCTTTTTTCTGCTCACCTTCCAACACCATCTGCAACCGCATGACTAATACGATTCGCATCATTGGCGCGAAACAAAACAACCTCAAAAACCTTTCTGTAGATTTCAAAGCTAAAGAAATTACGGTCATTACCGGCGTTTCTGGCTCAGGTAAGAGCTCATTAGCCTTTGATACCCTGTACGCCGAAGGGCAGCGTCGATATGTAGAAACGTTTAGCCCTTATGCGCGCCAATTTTTGGATCGAATGGACAAACCCCAAGTCGATCGCATCGAAGGGGTCCTGCCCGCCATTGCCATCGATCAAATCAATCCGATCCGCAATTCACGTAGCTCCGTCGGCACCATGACTGAGCTTAATGACTACCTCAAACTGTTCTATGCACGTTTAGGCCGGTTGTTTTGTCAGCAATGCAGCCATGAGGTACGCACAGACAGCCCAGAAAGCATTGCACAACAACTGGCCGTCGAATCAGAGCAGTTGGGAGATCCCCGCTGGGTACTGTGTTTCAAAATTGATATTCCAGAAAACTTTAGTACTGAAGAGGTGCAGCAATACTTGCAGCAGCAAGGCTATACCCGCACCTACTCACCGGCTGATGAGGCCACGGGGCTTTACGTCATTCAGGACCGGTTTCGCTATGGTCGCGTCGATCCCGCACGTCTGAGCGAGGGCTTAGAGGCCGCCTTTATGCATGGCCGTAATCAACTCCATCTTTTTGCCTTGGATGATGAGCGCCAGCAAATAGCCCACCTACACTTTAGGGCTTCTCTGTATTGTGCGCGATGCCATATAGAATACAGCCCCGCTCACGAAAGCACCTTTTCCTATAACTCTCCGCTCGGGGCTTGCGAAACCTGCCGCGGCTTTGGACGCGTGATGGGGATTGATTATGGTCTGGTCATCCCTGATGAGCACAAGAGTTTGCTCGAAGGAGCCATTCGACCTTGGCAAACCGAGCGTAATAAAAAACACCAAAAACAAATGGAGGCTTTAGCCCCTGCCGCGGGGGTGCGCCTGAGCGCCCCTTGGAATCAGCTTTCCGAACAAGAAAAAAAATGGGTCATTAAGGGCGATGCTGATTGGAAACGACGCAGCAAGGATAAATGGTACGGCGTGCAGCGCTTTTTTGATCATTTAGAAGAGCGCAGTTATCGGATGCACATCCGAGTGTTACTTTCTAACTACCGCAGCTATACCCCTTGCACCGAGTGTTTGGGGGCCCGTCTCAAAACCACTTCGCTGTTGTGGCGTATTGGTGACCAAACCGCCAGTGCCGATCCTCAGCCCTACCAACGTTTTATCCCCAGCGGCTGCCATTGGACCCAAGAACAGGTCAATCAAATGCCTGGCCTGCACCTATATGACCTCATGCGCTTACCTATCGGGCAATTGCGCACATTTTTTGCAGATATTGCACAGCGCCATGGGGATGACCCAGCTTTAGAGCTGATCCTGTCCGAGGTGCAAACCCGCTTGGATTTTCTGTGTCGAGTCGGTGTGGATTATTTGCATCTGGATCGGCAAAGCCGCACCCTATCAGGCGGCGAAGTACAGCGCATCAACCTGACCACCGCCTTGGGTAGCTCATTGGTCAATACTTTATTTGTATTGGATGAGCCTTCTATCGGCCTACACCCACAGGATATGCACCGAATCATTGAGGCCATGGACAGGCTCAAGGCACATGGCAATACGCTGGTCGTTGTCGAACACGACCCTCAGGTCATGGTAGCGGCCGACCGTATTTTGGATATGGGTCCTGGCCCCGGCCCCAAAGGCGGGCAAATACTTTTTGATGGCCCCCCCAAGGATTTACGCACCGCCCACACCCTCACGGGGGACTATCTGTCCGGCCGCCGACAGCTGCCAACCTACCCAAATCTACCCGTGACAGACGATACCCCCTCCTTGTATTTGCGCGGGGTACGTGCGCATAACCTAAAAGATATTGATGTCCGCATTCCCGTGGATCGCTTTACCGCGATTTGCGGCGTATCGGGCTCGGGTAAATCGACATTGATTGAAAATGTGCTTTATCCAGCGTTACTCAAACACTTTGGACAGGCTACCGAGGCACCGGGGACCTTTGAATGCCTCCAAGGGGCGGAGCAATTTTCTGAGGTGGTCTTTGTGGATCAAAGCCCTATCGGACGCACTGCGCGCTCCAATCCGGCCAGTTATGTCGGGGCTTTTGATCCTATTCGGCGTCTCTTTGCACGCACGGCCCTCGCCAAAGAGCGTGGCTATACCGCCGGGACTTTTAGCTTTAACACTGGCAACGGGCGCTGCCCAGGCTGTGGAGGATCGGGCTTTGAGCATATTGAAATGCAGTTCCTCTCAGACGTCTATCTGCGCTGCCCAGATTGCGATGGTCGCCGTTACCGCCCAGAAATCCTCGAGGTCCATCTCGAGCATCACGGTCAGCGCGCTTCTATCGCTGATGTGCTGGCCATGACGGTGGATGAAGCAGCTGAATTTTTTACTGGCTTACAAGAGGTCCAACGTGTGCTGGCCCCGTTGCTCGATGTGGGGCTGGGCTATTTACAATTGGGGCAGCCGGTGCCCACGCTGTCGGGGGGTGAGGCCCAACGCCTCAAACTGGCGGGCTATTTGGCCGAGGCCAACAAGCGCCCCTCTCGCCGCACAGGGTTGGTTAAAAAAGGGCGCTTATTCCTTTTTGATGAGCCCACCACCGGCTTGCACTTTGACGATATCGCTAAACTGATGAGCGCACTGCGCAGCCTCATGCAAGCAGGTCATACGGTCGTTGTGATCGAACACAATCTGGACGTGATTCTGGCCGCTGACTGGGTGCTTGAATTAGGCCCTCAAGGCGGACACCAAGGGGGCCACCTCATTGCGGCTTGCGCCCCGCAAACACTGCAAACAGAAGGACAGACCCCCACAGCCGATGCACTGCGAGAATACCAAGATGAAATTCTCGGCACGGCAACAACGGCTGCTGAACGCACTGCGGGTGCTGCGCTCACAGTGGCTGAGCCGCTGGCGCGTATTGATGATCACGGCGCGCAAGCCATTGAAATCATCCATGCCCGAGAGCACAACCTAAAAAATATCGAGGTCAACATCCCGCGCGATCAATTTACGGTCATTACGGGCGTCTCTGGCTCAGGAAAATCTACCCTGGCCTTTGATATTCTTTTTAACGAAGGACAACGACGATTTCTGGAATCGCTCAACGCCTATGCCCGATCTATTGTGCAGCCTGCGGGGCAGCCAGATGTAGACGCTATTTATGGCATTCCTCCTACCGTTGCGATTGAACAGCGGACCAGTCGAGGCGGTCATAAATCCACTGTCGGCACCATGACCGAAATACATCACTTCCTACGCCTGCTTTATTTGAATTTAGCCACACAATACTGTCCCGACTGCCAAATCAAGGTCCAGGCACAAAGCCCAGAGCAGATCTTGGCCCATATTTTGCAGCACTATAGAGGCCAAACAACTACGCTATTGGCGCCGCTGGTGGTCGCACGTAAGGGCTACTACACCGACCTCGCACAGTGGGCAAACAGCAAAGGCTATGCCCAGCTGCGCGTCAACGGCCAATGGGTCAGTACGCGCGACTGGCCACGCCTAGAACGATACCAAGACCACTACATTGAGTTACCAGTGGCCACATTGACTATCGCCTCTAATCAGGAGCAGGCGCTGCGCCAAGCCATTCAAGAGGCCTTAGAATACGGACATGGCCACCTGCAAGTGCTCAACGAGGCCGCAGAGGCATCACCAGCTCATCTCGAGGATTATTCTGTCAGCCGTTCATGCCCCCAATGTCAGCGCAGCTTCCCCGCCCCTGACCCACGTTTGTTTTCTTATAACTCGCGTTATGGTTGGTGTGATGGCTGCTATGGCACCGGCCTAAAACTCAAAGGCTTTGATGCGGAGCAAACGGGCGAAGAGCAAAAATGGCTCGATGAAGAACATCAGGCAGAGGCGCATACTTGCCCCCAATGCCATGGTCAGCGTCTTAATCCTGTCGCCTTAAATTATTTTTGGCAAGACCAATCCATCGCCACACTATCGGCAATGACCGTACAAGAAGCCAGCAGTTTTTTTGCTGGCCTGAGCCGACAAGGCCGCGAGGCTGAAATTGCACGCGACATTTTTAATGAAATTGAACATCGCCTGCATTTCCTACACACCGTTGGGTTGGGGTATTTGGGGTTGGACCGCTCGGCCCAAACCCTCTCGGGCGGTGAGGCGCAGCGCATCCGTCTCGCGGCTCAATTAGGTTCTAATCTACAAGGGGTCTGTTACGTACTGGATGAACCCACCATCG
>JAJYTK010000010.1 GCA_021793095.1 Pseudomonadota bacterium | reverse complement strand
CTAAGGTCGCGGTGCCGCAGGTGCGCAGGGCGGTTTCGCGGATGAGCGTTTCTGTGAACTCCATCACCCAATCATAGTCGGTGTAGGCCGCGTAAAACTCCATCATTGTAAATTCGGGGTTGTGGCGGGGGCTGACCCCTTCATTGCGAAAGTTGCGATTGATCTCAAACACCCGCTCAAAGCCCCCGACGATGAGTCTTTTGAGGTATAGCTCGGGGGCCACCCGTAGATACATATCCATGTCCAAGGCATTGTGGTGGGTGATAAAGGGCTTGGCCGTCGCGCCACCAGGGATCGGTTGGAGCATGGGGGTCTCTACCTCGAGAAAGTCGTGCTCGCGCATGAGCTGGCGTAAATTCATAATGGCCTGACTGCGGCGTTGAAAGGTCAGGCGTACGTCTTCATTCATGATGAGATCGACATAGCGCTGACGATAGCGAATTTCTTGGTCTGAGAGCCCGTGGAATTTGTCCGGCAAGGGGCGTAAGGATTTAGACAGTAATTCGATTTGACTGACTTGAATCGTGAGCTCGCCGCGATTGGTTTTAAATAGTGTCCCTTGGACCCCAACGATATCGCCGATATCCCAGTTTTTGAATTGCGCGTAGCACTCATCGCCCACTTGGCGCTTGTCCAGATAAATTTGGATCCGCCCGCTGCTGTCTTGCAGGGTGGCAAAGCTCGCACGCCCCATGACGCGCTTTAACATCATGCGGCCCGCGACCGTTGCTTGAACCGCTAAGCCCTCAAGCTCATCTTTTTCTTTGTCCGCATAAGCATCTTGGAGTGCTTGTGCCTGGTCTTTAGGCCGGAAATGGTTGGGGTAGGCTGTCCCCTGGGTGCGAATTTGTGCTAGTTTTTCACGGCGCTCTGCGATGAGCTTGTTTTCACTGACAGGGGAGGTATCGTTTTGGGTGCTCATAGGGATAAAACAAAAACAGATTAAGAGTGTTGGCGAATATCATCAATGACTTTAGAGCCGAAGCCGTCACTGAGCAAATAGTTGATGATCTGGCGAGCGGTCTCTGCAGGTGATTGTAGCTGCTGCTGGGCATGCAGCTGTAAAAAACGCTCGATGGGTGGGAACTTGTCTGCACTGTGGCCACGAATGGTTGCTTGCATATCGGTGTCGATCACACCGGGTGCCAAGGAAACGCAGCGTAAATGAGGCTGTTCTTGTTTGAGGACTTGGGCGTAATAGTCCATGGCAGCCTTGGTGGCGCCGTATACGGCCCATCCTGGGACTGGGCCGCGTCCCGCACCCGAGGAGATGAGCAGCATGCGTGCATCAATCTCTTTAGGCATGCTGTCTAATAGCGTGGCATTGAGCGCCATCACACTGCTGATATTTAGGCGAAAGGCCTGGTCTATACGCTCTATGTCTGAGATTTGGCTGCACAAACCCATAGGTGTGACCTGACCGGCATTGTGGATGATGTATATCTCGTTGTGTGAGCGAGATTGAACAAGCTGCTGGAGCTCTGATTGCAAGTGCGCCACCGAGCTTGGCTCATGCATGTCGGCCCGCAAATTAAGTAATTGATTACCTCTTTCATTGGCTGCCTGCAAAGAGCTCTCGCGACGCGCAATATTGACCAGTAGTTGATGATCGTGTTGAGCATTGAGCTCTTCTAACATCGCCAACCCTAAACCAGATGAACCCCCGGTAACAATAACAAGACGAGATGCTGACATGATTAAAGTCCTTGTTTTAAGCTAGCCTCGATAAATGCATCGAGATCCCCATCGAGTACCCTCTGTGTATTAGAGATTTCAACATCGGTGCGCAGATCTTTGATGCGGCTTTGATCGAGCACATAAGAGCGAATTTGGTGCCCCCAGGCCACGTCGCTTTTGGCATCCTCTAGTTTTTGTTGTTCTGCCATGCGCTCACGCATTTCAAGCTCGTATAGGCGTGACTTTAACATTTGCATGGCTTCTGCTCGGTTGCGGTGCTGAGAGCGATCATTTTGGCACTGCACCACAATACCACTGGGCATATGCGTAATACGCACCGCAGAGTCCGTTTTGTTGACGTGCTGTCCGCCGGCACCACTGGCGCGGTATGTGTCAACGCGTAGATCGGCGGGATTAATTTCAATCTCAAAGCTATCGTCGATTTCAGGGTAGACAAAAACACTGCTAAATGAGGTGTGTCGGCCTTGACCCGAGTCAAAAGGACTTTTACGGACTAAGCGGTGCACCCCGGTTTCAGTGCGCAATAAGCCATAGGCGTATTCGCCCTCGATTTTGATGGTGGCTGATTTAATACCTGCCACATCCCCCTCTGAGTATTCCAGTATTTCTGTTTTGAACTCTTTGTGCTCGGCATAGCGCAAGTACTGGCGTAATAACATGGATGCCCAGTCTTGGGCCTCTGTCCCACCGGCACCCGCCTGAATGTCGATAAAACAGTTTAAGGGATCGGCTGGGTTGGAAAACATGCGGCGAAACTCTAAGGCTGCCAGGCGCTGGTCGAGTGTTTGCAGGTCATGGCTGACAGCGGTGAGAATTTCAGCATCATTTTCCATCTGTCCTAATTCAAAGAGCTCATTCGCCTCGTCAAGGCCTTGTTGGATATCATCGAGCTCTAGGACAACGTCCTCGATGCTTTTCTTTTCTCTACCCAGTGCTTGGGCACGCTCGGGGTCATTCCATAGTTCGGGATCTTCAAACTCGGCCAAAATCACTTGCAAGCGATTGCTTTTTTGGTCGTAGTCAAAGATACCTCCGTAAGTCAGCGCATCGCTCTTGGTATGCGTGTAGGTGCGTCTTGATTTGGTTGCTGCTTTCTAGTTCCATAGCACTTGTTTTCTTTTAACAAATAGGATGTTTTGATAGTAGCCAAGTTTAAAACGGACAAAAACATAAGCGCAAGAGTGGCTCATGTTTTTGTGTAAAAGGACCGAAAGAGGGGGGCTGGCTGCGCGCTGTACTAATTGCGGCGGGGACGATCGTTGGACGGATTGCGCTTGGGCAAATGACGATAAGTAATACGGCCTTTGGTCAAATCGTAGGGGGACATTTCTAGTGTCACCTTGTCGCCCGCAAGGATACGAATGTGGTGTTTACGCATGCGGCCTCCGGAATAAGCAATGACCTCATGACCATTATCGAGAACCACACGATAGCGTGAGTCGGGGAGTACCTCGGTGACTGATCCCTGCATTTCAATTAAGTCTTTAGACATAGGCAAAATCCTCATAAAATGAAACAAATAAATTTAAACTGTGCGTGCACGCGCGCAGGCCTGGGTGGGGGACGCAGCGGCGTAGGGGTATGGACTATTTTGAGGCAGTCGGTCGAGATGGCCAGTCAACACCTATGACTCTGTTGCCGCATTAGAATCGGCAGCTGCAGCGTTGCTACCCGTCGTTGGTATCATGCTATCAAGCGCTGATTACCCAGAGTTTTTGAGTGGTAAACTGTATAGGCGCGTACGCGTCACCACAAAGGCTAAACACGTAGCGGTGCGAGTCGAGGAGATGTATCAAGCAGTAACTGCGTTGTGCACGTATATCCCATCTATATTAGCAAAAAATGTATATTTTGTCCAGACGCTATAGCATGTGCTTGTCTTTTTTGGTGCCAATGTTAGTTTAATTTTTCTAGCCACTAACCCACCGATCTTGTTATGAACGAAAGACTCACGCCTGCTACCTTTTTTTTGCTTGTGATTCCCACCTTTTTGTGGGCCGGAAATGCGGTGGTAGGGCGGTTGGTTGCCGATGCGATTCCTCCAATCACCCTTAATTTTTTTCGGTGGTCTTTGGCTTTTATCTTATTGCTTTTTTTGGCACGCGAGGTTCTTTCCCCCAAAAGCGCGCTGTGGCAGCATTGGCGCTATTACCTCAAGTTGGGTCTGTTGGGGGTAGGGCTTTATAACGCACTTCAATATATGGCCTTGCATAGCTCGAGCCCCATTAATGTGACACTGGTTGGTTCAAGCATGCCTATATGGATGCTGCTGATAGGCCGTTTGTTTTTTCATGCTGGTATCAGCGTGCATCAACTGCTGGGCGCAATGCTGTCCTTATTTGGGGTGCTCATTATTTTGACCCGCGGCGATTTTGGGCAATTACTCGCGTTGCAGTTCGTGCCGGGCGATTTGTATATGCTGCTTGCCACCATTGCGTGGGCGTTTTATAGCTGGCTGCTTAGTTTGGCTAAAGATCCACCCAGCATCAAAGGACATTGGGCGCGTACTTTGCTCGCTCAGGTTGTGTTTGGGGTGTTTTGGTCCGGGCTGTTTGCCACGGGAGAATGGATGGTGCTTGATGTCCGTATTGATTGGAGCCCGTGGTTGGTGCTGGCGATTATCTATGTTGCGGTTGGCCCAGCCATCATCGCCTTTCGCTGTTGGGGCGAGGGGGTGCGGCGTATTGGGCCGGCGATGGCTGGTTTTTTTGCCAATCTGATTCCCTTATTCGCTGCTTTGCTATCGACTATTTTTTTAGGCGAGCGCCCGCGCTTGTTTCACGGTATTGCCTTTGTGCTGATTGTGAGTGGCATCGTGTATTCATCTCGTTTTTCGCCACGCACAGGGCAACGTCGATAGCCTCGGGTCACTAGCGTCAGACCTTCTTTGACCGCTTAGAGAGTTTCACCGTATTCCACGATTAATTGCAGGCGCGAGCGGCCATTCCAGTGGTTTTCATCCAAGCGATACGCCAGCTCAACTTGTGCGCCGACCGGCTCGGCTTGATTGAACCAAATCGCCTCAAAGGTTTGGCCCTCACGCTCTAGCATGAGTTTGAGGTGTTTGTCTTTGAGCACTCTTTGATTGAGCACAGCAAATTGATCCTGAAAAACCGGTGCGGCAAAGCCCGTGCCCCATACAAATTTTTGTAATAATTGTGCAGTCTCGAGGGTGCAGTACTCAATCTCTAAAGAATGATCGGTCTCAATAATGGGGTCAAACTCGGTGCGTCCCGTAAACGCAATGACCGCCTCTTCAAAGGCAGATTTAAAGTTTTCAAATTGGGCAGGGTGAATACTCAGCCCTGCGGCCATCGCATGGCCCCCAAATTTTTGAATTAAATCCGGATGACGCTTTGAAATCAAATCTAGGGTATCCCGCATGTGCACATCAGGGATAGAACGTGCGGATCCTTTGAGTTCATGGTCATCGGCTTGGGCAAAAGCAATGGTGGGGCGCCAATATTTTTCTTTGAGTCGACCTGCGACTAATCCCACGACGCCTTGGTGCCAATCGGGTTCGTAAACGCATACGGTGGCAGTCGGGTTAAGATCCGTTTGTTGTTTTAGGGCTTGCAGCGCCTGCTCGTGCATATTTTGTTCGATGCTGCGCCGCTCTTGATTGATGGTATCAAGCTCATGGGCCAAGGCTAAGGCCTCGTCCTGATCATCGGTACACAAGCACTGTATCCCTAAGCTCATATCTGCTAAGCGTCCTGCCGCGTTGATTCGAGGGCCGACTGCAAACCCCAGATCAAAACTATGGGCCCGCTGGGGATCACGGCCAGCGACCTGAAATAAGGCGGCAATTCCCGGGCTCATTGCCCCACTGCGTATTTGGTGCAGGCCCTGTGCTACTAAAATGCGGTTATTTGCATCCAGAGGAACAACATCGGCAACCGTGCCTAGGGCGACGAGATCAGCCAAGCGCTCTAGGCGGGGTTGGGAGTCGGCCGCAAACGCCCCCCGTTTTCTCAGTGCTGCACGCAAGGCCAGCATTTGATAAAAAATAACGCCCACACCCGCCAAGTTTTTAGAGGGAAAGCCACACTCGGGTTGGTTGGGGTTAACAATGGCAGCGGCGGCCGGCAGTTGATCCGCGGGCAAGTGGTGGTCAGTTACAATGACCTTGATCCCAGCGGCATTGGCAGCCTCTACGCCACTGACACTGGCAATACCGTTGTCGACGGTCACAATGAGATCCGGTTTGCCGTTGGGGTGTTGCAAGGCCAGCTCGACCACCTCGGGCGATAGGCCATAGCCTGTTTTAAAACGATCGGGGACCAGAAAGTCCACATCGGCGCCCATCTCATTTAAAGCCCTTAGGCCAACAGCGCATGCGGTGGCGCCGTCACAATCATAATCAGCGACGATCAAAATGCGCTGCTGCTCCTCAATTGCATCCGCTAATAATTCAGCTGCATGCTCTACCTGATGAAGGTAAGCGGGCGAGTGCATGTTTGCCCACCGAAATTGGGCCTCTTTGCTTTCTGTGATTCCGCGGGCGGCGAATAAACGTGCCAACAAAGGGTGTAGCCCTTGTTGGGTGAGTTGTGTGGCCGTTTCAGATGAAAAGGGGCGGGGTTTTAATTTGGGTTGAGCCAGCATGCTTGTCCTGTTTTTTGTTGCGTGAAAAGACGTTGTAACCAAGAGCGGCGGGCAGGGTCTTCACAGATCACAAACCCTTGATTTCCAGCAAAGACGAGTTTGTGTGGCGAGTGTTCCTGCCAAAGGGCATCCAAGCGGCTTAGCTGGTACAGCCATTCGCCCCAGTCTTGCTCTCTAAAGCTTTGTTCTAGGCTGCGGTGAATGGTGGGCATTTTAACGTGAGGCTGGGTGAATTGATCAAGGGACGCACCCCCCATCAGCCAAAGCCCATTAATGACAGGGCGTCCTTGTGTTTGGCGCTTTAGATTCACGGGATGTTGAAACCAAATCATTTGCACCTCGTTGGCCCACTGTCGCCATGCACGCCCGACAGTGGATGTATCCCACCAATCTTGGACTGTGGTTTCAAAGGCAAGCTCAACGGTTGCAGTTTGAGGGGGCAGCGTTTGCTGACTATCCACTGCCCAGTGGGTAGGGCTTAAAGGGGTAAACTCAAAAGGGGTATCTTGAATGTAGTCCTGGAGGCTGTCAAATAAAGCAGCAGACTCTTCGGCAGAGATGTCTAATAGACGCGCGGGTATCAGGCTTGCCCCTTCGCGACCGGGTGCTAGGTGAATGAGCTCAGCTAACCAGAAGTCCGTATTTTTATTTATTTGCTGCCCAAAACCTTGTTGCAGTGCTAAGATGAGCGCCATACCCGCCCCAAGTGGTTGGTTTGCTTGGGGTTGAAAGCCAGTCTCCAGTAGTTGGAAATGCTCATAGGCGCTACAACGTTGGCGCAATGGATCATGGGCAACCGACTGACCTTGGCTGTTGGCCAGCCAGCGACATAGGTTTGGGGCGTGCTCTTGGACGGCAGGCCACAAGGATTGAGCATGCTTGGCAGGAAAAAGACTGCCAATGAGGATCTCTGTCGTGGGTGCTGTTTTATCGTTACTCATTACGGTCGATTATATTATGCGGTATGAATTTTGGGTGGGTGCGCGTTATGCCGGATTGGGCAGCAGGCGGCGCAAGGTTGATAAAGGCGATCGCTTTGTATCATTTATTGCTAGCTCTTCAATGGTGGGGATTGCCTTAGGGGTCGCCGCCCTCATTGTAGTGCTTTCTGTCGTCAATGGCTTTCAAACCCAGGTACGTGACAAGATGCTTTCTGTCCTGCCCCATGTGGAATTATTCTTAAGGGATAACGCGCAGCATCAGGCACTATCGCGTTGGCCCGAGGTGGCGGACCAAGCCAAGCAAAACTCGCATGTGCTAGGTGCGGCGCCTTTTGTGTCTGCACAAGGGATGGTTTTACGCGGCAACAACCTACGGGGTGTGCAAGTGCGTGGCATCGATCCTGAAATAGAAGGTGAGGTGTCCGAGTTGCCCAAGCAAATGCTGGATGATGGTTTGGCCAAACTCGAGGATGGCACTTATGGCATCGTGTTGGGGGCACAATTAGCGCATACTTTAGGGGTGCTTGAGGGTGACCATGTGATGTTAATGGCCCCTCAGGGCGCAGTCAGTCCTGCGGGTTTTAGTCCGCGTATGCGTCAATTTACTGTGGTCGGTCTCTATTCATCGGGCCACTATGAGTATGATTCATCATTGGTGTTTATTAATGTCGATGATGCGGCGCGGTTATTTAGAGACAATGCCCAAAGTGGGCTGCGCTTAAGCATTGATGATATGCACCAAGCGCCCCAACGAGCAGCTGAGCTCGGGCAACAGTTATCTGCTTATGGTGTCGTGCGCGATTGGACGCAAAATAACAAGACCTGGTTTGCCGCTGTTCAAACGGAAAAGCGCATGCTTTTCTTAATCTTGTTATTAATAGTGACGGTGGCTGCTTTTAATTTATTGTCCTCTTTAGTGATGACCGTCAAAGACAAGCAGAGCGACATTGCAATTTTACGCAGTTTGGGCGCCACCCCGCGTTCAATTGCCTGGATATTTCTTATCCAGGGGGCCATTATCGGTGTGGTTGGGACGGGGTTAGGCGTTTTTCTGGGTACCTTGCTGGCGTTTAATATTGAAACCGTAGTGCCATGGGTAGAGCGCTTGTTAGGCATTCACTTTTTGGATCCGCAAATTTATTTCATCAGCACTTTGCCATCTAACCCCCAGTGGGCAGATATTATTTTTATTGCGGTGGTAGCGCTGTGTTTGTCGTTATTGGCCACTCTTTATCCCAGCTGGCGCGCCTCAAAATTACAACCAGCTCAGGTGTTGCGCCATGATTAATAGCGTGATGATTAAAGCAAATGCTCAGGGCTATTTTAATCATTTCAACCAAGCGGAGGTTTAATGCGATCAGTAAACCACAAGGCGGCAGCAGATACAGCTCAACCAGTGGATGCGGTCAATGGGTCGGCTAAGGCCCAGGCGCCTGTATTAACAGCGCGTGGCGTGGGCAAAGACTTTATTGATGCTGGGAACACGCTGACGGTACTTGATGATGTGGACTTGGATATTCATGCCGGTGAAATGGTTGCCATTATGGGGGCGTCCGGCTCTGGTAAGAGCACTTTACTACACATACTGGGCTTATTGGACCGGCCGACCCGAGGCCGCATTTTGGTGCGCGGACAACCGACCCAAACAATTTCTGAGCAGGCATTAAGTGAGCTGAGAAACCAGCACTTTGGGTTTGTCTACCAGTTTCATCATCTATTGGCTGAATTCAATGCGTTGGATAATGTGGCGATGCCCTTGATCATTCGTGGTGAGTCCCGTAGCCAAGCCCGTCAAGCTGCAGATGAATTACTCCATCAGGTCGGGCTGGGTCAACGCAGTACGCACTTCCCTAATCAATTATCGGGTGGCGAGCGCCAGCGAGTCGCTATTGCCCGTGCCTTGGTGACTCGGCCTTCGTGCGTGCTGGCCGATGAGCCTACGGGTAATTTAGATGCAGAAACTGCCCAAGAGGTTTTTGAAGTGCTTCAGGCAATGAATGAGCAGCTCCAAACGGCCTTTTTATTGGTGACTCATGATCGTGCCTTGGCCAATCGCGCAGCGCACCAATATGTCATGCATCAAGGGGCGTTAGCGCCGTTGTGATGCGGCTCTTTGCTACAATGACGCTATGGCCACATTATTGATAGATACGCACTGTCATTTGGATGCTCCCGTTTTTAGGGCCGATTTCGATGCCGTCCTTGACCGTGCTCGCCAAGCCACGGTGGGGCCTATTGTGATTCCCGCTGTTGAGGTGCAAAGCTTTGAGCGCACCATTGAGTGTGCGCATGCTTTTTCACAGGGTTATTATGCGCTGGGCATCCACCCTATGTATGTCCCTAATGCGCAGACTGATGATTTGCATACCCTAGAAGAGTTTCTGCAGCGACACATCGAGGATCCACGCCTGGTCGCTGTGGGCGAAATTGGTTTGGACTTTTTTGTGCCCGAATTGCGCGATGAGCCTTTACGGACAAAGCAACTGCATTTTTACCACGAGCAACTCAAACTAGCGCAGCGTTATGAGTTACCCGTTTTATTGCATGTGCGCCGATCCCAAGATCTCATCTTGAAATACGCACGACGCTTTCCACGGGTTACGGGTATTGCTCATGCCTTTAATGGCAGCTTTCAACAGGCTGAGCGATTTTTGGATGCGGGCTATAAGTTAGGTATGGGTGGGGCGATGACCTTTACCCGAGCGCGACAAATTCGACGCCTTGCTAGTGAGTTACCCATAGAATCTTTTGTGCTTGAGACCGATGCCCCTGATATTCCTCCTGCTTGGTTAGAGGCCGAGGGCGGTCAGGCCCCACGCAATGAGCCCTATCATTTAGCACAAATCGCGCAGGTGTTTGCCGAACTGCGTTCATTGAGCGTTGCAGAGGTGGCCCATCAAACCAGCAAAAATGCGGTAGAAATACTCCCGCGCCTACGGATGGGTGGCTAAGTAGGCCCTTTCATTCAAATAGCTGTATGTTCATACAGGTCGATGCCTGCCTATAGTATTTGAGCAAAAACGCTTTTTTGTCGTATTTGCTGCGCTAAGCTGTGTGCATGACAAAAGGAGCGTATTTTTATGTTTTTGGCTTAGGGGTTCTGCTGGGGGTGGGCGGCTTACATCAGTTGCCCCATATATCGGTGGCCATTCTCGTTTTGGGCGGTGTCATTTTCGCGCTTGGCGTGATGGGTACTGTGTTTATGAACAGTGTCCATCGCGGATGGCGCTGGATATTTGTTTTGTGTAGTGGACTGGGGCTAGCTTGGGTGGTGGCTGGGGCACAGATCTATGAGCGCGTACAGCAACAATTACCCGCAGCTGAAGAGGACCGCATCTTTAGATTACAACTGCAGGTGCAAACCTTGCCAGAGGTGCGCGAGCGCAGTTTGCAGTTTATTGGCCGAGTGATTTCTGCACGGCCTAATGAGGTGCCCGATACGGTGCAGTTGCGCTGGTTTGCACCCGATTGGGCGGGCCCTTATCAACAACCTGCGCCTTATGAGTTTCCCGAGGTGCTTCCTGGAGAGATCTGGCAGGTCACGGCGGTGTTACGTACGCCCTATGGGGCATTGAATCCTTATGGTTTTGATTCAGAGCAATTTGCTTTTGCCCAAGGGGTGCGCGCTTTGGCCACGGTGCGCGGGACTCCGGAACGGTTGGCGGACGCGGGCCAAAAAGAAGTCCCCGGGTTGTGGCGGGATCAGCGATCGGTGGTGTCTGATTGGCCCCAGAGTTTTTCCTGGTTGGCGGGAGCGCAGCGATGGCGTGCACAATTAAAAGCGGCAATGACGCCATGGTTGCAAGATCATTACTGGGGCAAGGTGATACTGGCGTTGACGATAGGGGATCGTTCTGAGTTTACGGATGGTGATTGGGAGTTATTCAATCGTGCGGGTCTCACTCATTTGATTTCTATTAGTGGGACGCACATCACTTTGGTCGCAGGGAGCATGGGCGCCTTGGCGTTGGGGCTGCTACGGCGCTTGCCTATAACGCGTCAATATTTGCTGGCCCGTCAACCTGCTGCGGTGTGGGCAGGTGTGGTGACCTTAGTCGTGGCGGCTTTATACAGTGCGGTTGCAGGTTGGGGAGTGCCCGCGCGGCGTAGTTTTTTTATGTTGGCCATTATCGTGGTTGGCTATCTTAGCCGAATTTCGCTCAGTATTGGCCAGCTCTTGATGTTTGCGGCCGTACTGATCGTGCTCTTTGACCCCTGGGCAATGTTGTCAACAGGATTTTGGCTATCCTTTGGTGCTGTTGCCACCTTGCTCGCATGTGCTGTTTGGTCCGGAGAGAGCTTGGCACGCGATTCAAACCATGGATGGTCACGGCGGTTGCATTTGCTCTTTCAATTTGTGCTTTGGCAAGCCGTGATTACCGTTTTGTTGTGGCCATTATTGGTTTGGTTTTTTGCCGAGTTTTCTGTGGCATCGGTGGTATCAAATTTATATGCCATTACGATGCTCGGTACGATCGCCACACCGCTTTCTTTGCTTTTTGCGCTAAGTGCCGTGGTTTTTGAGCAGGGCTGGGTGACGCATGGATTATTAAACTTAGCATTATGGTGTATTGAGTGGACCATGCGTCCCACACAGTGGCTGGTGGCGGGCCCATGGGCAGCCCTTGAGGCCACCCGACCACCAATATGGGTGGTTGTGTCTAGTTTTGCCGGGTTGGCCATTGCTATGGCGCCACGGTTTTGGTCAGGTCAGCGATGGTTTTGGCTGGCTGTGTTGCCTGTTTTATTTTGGCCTCAACAGCGTCTACAAACAGGAGAGTGGGCATTGGACGTG
>JAJYTK010000009.1 GCA_021793095.1 Pseudomonadota bacterium | reverse complement strand
CTCGCGACCCTCTGGTCCCAAACCAGATGCGCTACCAGGCTGCGCTACGCCCCGAAAAAAAGTATTATAGGCAGGGTTTAAATAAAATGCAAGCCCGCATTAAAATACCCCTTAAGCAAATCATTTTTACATGCTTTAAAAGCTGATTTTTGAAAAGGTACTTTGACCTATGATTCCCATTTTGATGTATCACCAGATAGGGATTCCGCCTGCGCGCGGCTCATATTTGCGAGGTGCGACCGTGCATCCGCGCCGTTTTGCCAATCAAATGATTTTGCTTAAACGTTTAGGCTATCGTGGGGTCTCTTTAACAGAGGGCATGCCCTACCTCCGCGGCGAAAAGCAGGGCAAAGTGGTGATTCTCACTTTTGATGATGGCTATGAAAATGTATTTGAAAATGCCCGCCCCATCCTTAAAAGCCTAGGCTTTACAGCCACAAATTTTATCGTGACGGATTTGGTAGGTGATGTAAACCGTTGGATGCTCCCCAAGAGCAAACTCCCCGCACCGCTGATGACCGAGGATCAAATCCGCCAGTGGCATGATGAGGGCTTTGAGATCGGCTCACATACCTGCAATCACGTGTATTTATCTCAGCAGTCGCCTGAGGTACAGCATGATGAATTGGTACGCTCCAAAAACTATTTAGAGCAGTTGTTGGGAGCTCCGGTGGCGTCGTTTTGCTATCCCTATGGGGATATTGATGCGCCGGCTATCGAGGCGGTTAAACAGGCCGGCTATCAATGGGCGGTGGCCACCCATAAAGGGTTAGCACTGACAGAGGATAATATGTGGGCCTTGCCGCGCGTCAGTATTATTCGTTCTAATCATTTGTTGCGTTTTTACCAAAAAACTTTAACTCAGCTTTCTCATAAAGCGCGTACGGTTTACTGGTAGAAGAGACCCCCCAAGGTATTTTTTTGGGTTTTATTCGCGTTGGAAAAACCTGGCCTATGCCTTGGGGTTGGTATATAATGCGAGATTATTCTTTTTTAGTGCCCGTAGCTCAGCTGGATAGAGCAACTGCCTTCTAAGCAGTCGGTCGCAGGTTCGAATCCTGCCGGGCACGCCAGATACCTGCTTGCCACAGGCGTTCTACAGGTAGGGGCTAGCCAGCCAGATGATGCGGTTACGCAGCTTTTTCCTAAAGGGGATCTTTTCTAGACTCTCTAGCGTGACGGGCTCAGCCTTTTCAATCTCACGGTCTATTTTATTTTCTATTTCTTTGGCCAGATCGTGGCTATAGACCTCAATATCCAATTCAAAATTGAGACGCAGGCTACGTGCGTCGATGTTTGATGAGCCGACATAGCTCCAGGCTCCATCAATGGTCAAGAGCTTAGAGTGGTTAAAATTGCCCGTCGCTCGCCAGACGCGGCAACCACTACAAATAATCTGATCCAGTTGCGCCGTCATCGCGTAGTTAACAAGCTTTAGATTATTTTTCTTGGGAATGACAATATCGACCTGCACACCGCGGCGCGCTGCCGTATTGAGTGCCCCAATCAGCACCAAATCAGGAATAAAGTAAGGAGATTGGATGCGTATGTGACGTTTGGCCACAGCAAAAGCACCCAATAACATATTGTGGGTGCTGGCCAAGAAGCGGTCGGGGCCAGAACGAATGCAGCGGGCGGGGACCTGAGGCTCGGGGGCCGAACTGAGATCGACGTCAAACCATAGATTGTAGTCTAGCTCTTCTTTGGTGGTGAACTCCCAGTCATGGGCAAAGGCAGACAAGATTTGTGCCACGATAGGACCTTGGATTTTGAAATGTGTATCGTGATCTGGGTTGTTGTCTGTAAACTCACTGCAAAAGCCCTCGCGGATGTTCATGCCCCCGGTAAATCCTTTGTTGCCATCAATGATTAATACCTTGCGGTGACTGCGTAAATTCGCATAGGGCATGCGAATGCCAAAGGGGTTGGTCAGAAAAAGCGCGCAAGGGATTTTGTGTTTGCGCAGCAAGCGGATGCTGGGGGGGCGCGAATAACGTGAACCTACCGCATCGATGAGTACCTTGATCTCAACACCGCGTTCTTTGGCTCGCTTTAAGGCATCAACAAATTGTCGGCCAATGCGGTCGTTATCAAAAATATAAGACTGCAGGGCAATGGTTTTTTGCGCATTTTCTATTGCTTGCAGCATGCGTGGATAGGCCTCATCGCCGCCATTGAGCATCTCGATGCGGTTGCCCGCACGTAGCTGGAAATGGCTGATCCTATCGCCCAAAATATGCAAAGGCTCAAATTGCTCGCCCACATGATGCGCCAATTCGGTGACGGGGGGAGAGGTGTAGTTGCTAAATGATTTGAGTTGTTTATCGCGCTCTTCGGAGATCTGGCTTTGGCGAATGCGGTTGATGCCCGCAACAAAATATAAAATCGGACCCAAGAGTGGGGACATGATGATGACCCCGACCCAACTGATGGCAGCTCGCACGTCATTTTTTGACATGGCGGCATGGATGGCTGCAGTTACCCCCATTAACAGCCCCAAAATAGCTGCGATATGGGGCCAGTATTCGCTAAAGAAATCTTGGAGTAGTCGATGAAGCTCGGGCAGATCTAGGTGCATATGATGTCAAAGGTCACGATAAGAAGGTGTGGTGGCCTTTTTGGCCTCGCTTAAGACCTAGAGTTTAGCACGGCCCCGAGCCGTCCTGTCAGCTGATTAATGGCAGGCAAATTTTGGGCAAAAAAAATCCCTCGATCAGACGAGGGGATTTGGGGTGACTGATGGGACTCGAACCCACGACAACCGGAATCACAATCCGGGGCTCTACCAACTGAGCTACAGCCACCGCTGTTCTGCAATAAAAAAGCTACTATAGCATAAAAGAAAAAAACATGCACCCCCTTTGTTTTTGCTAAGCTAGCAATAAAGAAGACCGCTCTCTGATTACCACAAACAAAGGAGCAATTATGACGCAGTTATTTGTTGTGCACCCTGAAAATCCGCAACCGCGTTTAATTTCACAGGCCGCGCAGATGATCGCAGAAGGCAAGGTAGTCGCCACTCCCACGGATTCTAGCTATGCCCTGGTGACCCGGCTGGATGATCGAGCAGCTGCCGAGGCCTTACGCCGTTTGCGGGGGTTGGATGAGCGCCACAATCTGACCTTACTGTGTCGCGATTTGGCCGAGATCAGCCATTTTGCCAAGGTCGACAACGTGCAGTATCGATTACTCAAGCTGGCGACTCCTGGGCCTTGGACTTTTATTCTCGAGGCCACCAAGCAGGTGCCACGGCGTGTATCACACCCTGCCAAAAAAACTATTGGTATTCGTGTCCCCCAAAATCCAATCTTGCAGTCCCTCATCGAGCATGCCGAAACCAATTTGTTATCCACGACGCTGATCCCTGAGGGTGAGGAGGACCCATTAAATGATGCACAACGAATTGCCGAGCGTTATAAAGGCCGTGTAGCGGCCGTGATTGATGGGGGGCCATGTCCCTTAGAGCCGACCACCGTCATTGATCTGACCACTGACGTGCCCGCGGTGCAGCGTCTCGGTCAAGGCGATCCACAAAAAATCGGTTTGGAGTAAACTGGTAGCTCTTAGCTGATTTATAGTTATCATCACATACTCAAGGGCTCACTGCCTATGAGGTTTGGTCATTGGTTAGTGAGCACCTTGGGTTTTTTATTGTCTGATTCTGAAGCATCTGCATGGATTCCATCATACAAACCATAACCGTGCTGGCGATACCGGTTTTATTTGCCATCACGTTACATGAGGCGGCACATGGTTATGTCGCTCGTCATTTTGGTGACCCGACAGCAGATTTGGCTGGCCGCATTAGCCTCAACCCCATGCGCCATATTGATCCCGTGGGGACCATTGCCGTACCCTTGTTTTTGTTATTCACGGCAAAGCTCATGGGAGGTGCGGGCTTTATTTTTGGTTGGGCCAAGCCCGTACCGGTAAATTGGTCGCGCTTAAAAAGACCCAAGCAGGATATTCTTTGGGTTGCCTTGGCCGGGCCGGCAGCCAACTTTGCGATGGCTTTGTTTTGGGCCTTATTGCTTAAATTTTTCTTTGTGTGGGAGGCCAATGCTACGGATTTTTGGGCGCAAATGGCAGTGGCGGGTATTCAGATTAATATCATTTTAATGGTATTTAATTTATTGCCTTTGCCCCCCTTAGATGGCGGGCGTATTGTTTATAGTTTATTGCCTATGAAATGGGCTCAGCCCTATGCCCGAATTGAGCCCTATGGCATGCTCATTTTGTTGCTTTTATTGTTCAGCGGCGTGCTTTGGCGTGTGCTTCAACCCATAATTTGGTTTTTTTACGGGTTTTTTAGCTGGTTTTTATGATTTTTTGGGCGGATCCGTTAAACTGATGCTTTCAACCTTTCGCTTAGATTTGTCTTACCAGGAGACTGTTTAAAAATGGCTACTTCGGATATTGCAACCCCCTATTTTGAGGGAAGCATGGTTGCCCTTGTGACACCCATGTTTCCAGACGGACGCTTAGACTTTGAATCGTACAAAAAACTGATTGACTGGCATGTCCAAGAGGGCACCAAGGCGGTTGTCGTGGTCGGGACTACGGGTGAGTCTCCCTCGGTCAATATGGACGAGCATGCCGAACTCATCGAGGTGGCTGTTAAACACGCAGGGGATCGCATCCCTGTGATTGCTGGCGTAGGCGGTAACTCAACCAGCGAGGCCATCCAGTTGACACAGCACGCCTATGACGTAGGAGCACACGCGGGCCTGTCTGTGGTCCCTTATTATAATCGCCCCACCCAAGAGGGGCTGTACCAGCATTTCAAGAAAATCGTTGAAACTGTGCCCCTGCCCACACTGCTGTACAACGTGCCTGGACGTACCGTCGCAGACATGTCAAACGAGACTGTGCTCCGCCTAGCGCAGGTACCTGGTATCATTGGCACCAAAGAGGCGACAGGTGATATGGCGCGCTTGGGTGCGTTATTACGCGATTTGCCCGAGGATTTTATGGTCATCAGTGGTGATGACCCAACGGCAGCAGCTTTGATTTTGCTCGGTGGCAAGGGCAATATCTCGGTGACGGCCAACGTGGCGCCCCGACTCATGAGCACTTTATGCCAGGCGGCGTTAGATGGTGACTTGGCCACTGTTCGCAAATATAATGGCATGCTTGCAGATCTCAATCGTCAACTGTTTGTTGAGGCCAACCCGATTCCCGTAAAGTGGGCGTTGGCAGAAATGGGCCGCATCCAACTCGGCTATCGCTTGCCGATGACCCCATTGAGCGAACAATTCCATGATCGCGTGCGTCAGGCGCTGCGAGAGGCAGGATTATTAGCATGAAAAAGTTTCGAATCAAAAAGCGTTTGACCCCAATTGCCTTAGCAGTGGGGTTGAGCGTGATGGCGGGCTGTTCCACGGTCGAAGAGTTGATTGGCGCCGAAGAGAGTGTCGACTATAAAAGTACCGTACGGGGTGACCCGCTAAGCATTCCCCCTGATTTAACCCAGGCGCATTCAGATGCGCAGTACCGTGCGCCAGAGGGGGTAACCACATTTTCTCATTATGCTGCCTCTCAACAAGAGCGCGACGCTGCTCGCAAACAGGGCGAGGTTTTGCCCGAGCAAGACGGCATGCAGGTGATGCGTGAGGGGGATATGCGTTGGCTTGTGGTCGAGCAACCCCCCGAAGAGCTTTACCCACGCATTATCGAGTTCTGGGGGCAGCAGGGCTTTACCATTGATAGCGAGGATCCCCGCACCGGGGTGATCCAAACGCATTGGGCGGAAAACCGTGCCAAGATTCCAGAGGGGTGGATTCGGCGCGCTTTAGGTACCATTATCGACCAGGTATTTGATAGTGGTGAACGTGAGCGTTTCCGTACTCGTTTAGAGCGCATCGATGGCAAGACCGAGATTTTCATCAGTCATCAGCACATGGAAGAGACGCCCACCCAAGACGGGACAACTTTCAAGTGGGTCTATGGCCAAGAGGATCCTGGGTTAAATGCGGCCATGCTGGCTCGTTTGATGGTGTTTTTGGGTAGCGATCAGCAAACGGCGAGTGACCGCGTCAAAGAGGCTGAAGAACAGCAACGCCGTCCCGAGGTACAAATCCAAGAGCATCAGGGCGAGGCGTACATGACGCTGGATGAGCCTTTCGATCGTGCTTGGAGGCGCGTTGGTTTAGCCATTGATTCAGCTGGCTTCTCGGTTGAGGACCGCGACCGCAGTACGGGTGAGTTCTTTATCCGTTATCTAGATGCAGATACGGGGGTTAAGATCGAGCAGCAAAATATTATTGGGCGCCTATTTGGTGGTCGTGATACATCAGTGCCCGAGAAACTGCGCATTCGTGTGCGTGAACAACGAGGTCAAACCATGGTCCAGGTGCTCGACACCGAAGGCCAAGTGCTACAGACCGATACTGCTCGACGCATCATCCAGGTACTGATCCAGCATATGGGCGAATCTAGCTAAACCAGACCTTTGGTCTGATGCCCATCAAAAAAGCCCTCGGCAGTCATTACTGCTGGGGGCTTTTTAATGGGCCTATGGTGTGAGCCTAGGGCGGTCTAGCGTGACTATAGTTTTTCTTGTAGCTCGTAGAGCATGTCTAGGGCTTGTCGCGGGGTCAGCTCGTCTAATGAGGGCGCTTGTAGTGCCGCCAGTACCTCTTTGTGCGTAGGAGGTGTGCGGGCATCCTGTGGGCCTTCTGTGATGTTTAAATCATCTGTAGCAGATTCACCCGCAGTAGACTCACCAGCAGTAGGCTCATCAGGCTCGGCCGTAAACAGGTCCAGCTGTGGCAGGCCGTCTTTTTGTTCTTCAAGTCTCATGAGTTCCCGCGTCGCCTGTCTGATGACCGCCGTGGGGATGCCCGCACGTTGGGCGACCTGTATGCCATAGCTGCGACTGGCAGGGCCTTTGCGCACCTCATGCAGAAACACAACCCCACTGGGGGTCTCGGCGGCGGCCAGATGGACATTGACTGACTGAGCAAATTGCTCGGCCAAGCGTGTCATTTCAAAATAATGCGTGGCAAATAGCGTGAGGCTCTGGTTATGTTGAATCAGTCGCGTCGCAATGGCCCAAGCCAAGGCCAGCCCATCATAGGTCGAGGTCCCACGTCCAACCTCGTCCATTAACACCAGGCTATACGGAGTCGCGGCAGACAGGATTGAGGCTGTTTCGGTCATCTCGACCATAAAGGTTGAGCGCCCCCCAGCGAGATCATCCGCCGCACCAATGCGGGTAAAAATGCGATCAATGGGGCCCACGCGGGCAGCCTGAGCGGGCACATAACTGCCCATGCGTGCCAAAAGAGCGATGAGCGCAGTTTGACGCATGTAGGTGGATTTACCCCCCATATTGGGCCCAGTGATCAGTAATAACCGCCGTTCATGATGCATGTGACAGTCATTGGGGGTAAAGGGCTCGATGGTATGCTCAACGACGGGGTGGCGGCCTTGGACGATGTCAATTTCTGGCAGATGGCTCAATTCAGGGCGCACCCAATTATGTTTATGCGCATGATACGCCAGTGCGCCCAAGGCATCGAGCTCGGCCAAGGCTTGCGCAGCTCCCGACACGGCACCGACATAGTCCTGCAGGCTGAGCAATAACGCATCATAGAGCTGTTTTTCTCGTGCCAGACTGCGATCTTGGGCAGAGAGCACTTTGTCTTCCCACTCTTTGAGCTCTGGAATGATGTAGCGTTCTGCATTTTTGAGGGTTTGGCGGCGTTGATAGTCTTGGGGGACATGCGCTGATTGAGCGCGGCTGACCTCGATAAAAAAGCCATGCACGCGGTTGTATTCTACTTTTAGCGTGGTGATGCCGGTGCGCTCGCGTTCGCGTTGCTCGAGTTGCGCAATAAAAGAGCCACTGTCTTGAGATAGCTGCCTGAGTTCGTCGAGAGCCTCATCATAACCATCGGCGATGACGCCGCCATCGCGGATCATGGCCGAGGGGTTTTCCGCGATGGCTTGACTCAAGAGTTGATGTAGCCCTGGATCAATATCCAACAGTTGGATGAGCGGCTGAAAGAGCGCCAAATCAAAGTTTTTTTCTAGTTGTTCGCCTAAGGTGGGTAGCACCGTCAGTGCCTCGCGCAGGCTGGCAAGCTCGCGCGGGCGTACTGTCATTAATGCCATGCGGGTGGCAATACGCTCGATGTCAGGAAAATTTTTCAGCGCCGTTTGCAAGCTTTCCACATCAAAACCAGGGGCTTGCAAATCACTGGGTGCGGTGATTAGGGCTTGAATGCGGTCCTGGCGTTGTTCTATTGTTTGATTGTCTCGCAGCGGATGATGCACCCAACGCCGCAGTAAACGAGCGCCCATCGGTGTGCAGCAATGGTCGATGACAGAAAATAACGTGGGTCGGTCTTCACCGCTGAGCGTGCTGGTGAGCTCGAGGTTCTTGCGCGTGACGCTATCTAAAATAACGAATTCAGAGCTCTGCTCTTGCTGTATATGCTGTATATGCGCCAGCTCATTAGACTGGGTTTCGACCACATAGCGCAGTAAAGCACCGGCGGCACAAATGGCTAGCGGCAGATCTTGAATACCAAAGCTTGCCAGGCTATCAATGCGGAAGTGATCCAGCAGAAAATGTTGGGCGCTGTCTAATTCAAAATGCCAGTCAGCCGCCGCAGTATGGCTAATATTGGGTAATAGCTCCTGGTAGGGCTGACTCTCAGCGTGCAGTAGCTCGGCGGGCTCAATGCGGCTAAGCAGCGCATCAAGCATCTCTTCGTCGCATTCCTCAACATTAAAACGTCCACTGGCCAGATTCATCCAGGCCAGCCCATAATGCGTCCGCCCCCGCCGTTTTTGAGCCCAAAGCGCAGCGATGCTTTTGTCTGTGCGTTGAGGCAGCAAGGCCTCATCAGTCAGTGTACCGGGGGTGATGTAGCGTACTATTTTTCGTTCTACAGGGCCGCGGCTCTTGTTGGGGTCACCGATTTGTTCGCACAAAGCCACCGACTCGCCTAAGCTGACCAAACGCGCCAAATAGCCCTCGACCGCATGAAAGGGCACCCCCGCCATGGGCACGGGCTCACCGTTAGAGAGCCCCCGTTGCGTCAGGGTGAGATTGAGCAGCTTGGCCCCTTTTTCGGCATCTTCGTAAAACAGCTCGTAAAAGTCGCCCATTCGATAAAAAAGCAGATAGGATTTGGCCTGCTGTTTCAAACGCAAATACTGCTGCATCATGGGCGTATGACCAGAAAAATCTTGTTCTTGGCTCATGGGGTCTCAAAAGGTAAAGCTTATCGGTAGGTGTGCGCGGGGGGCAGCCCCCGCGCTGCGGAATACTTAGAGGGTAAAAGAATGCCCGGCAGGTTTTTTTAGATCCGCCTGGATGTCGGCCAATATCTCGTAGCTGTGTAATCTGTCTTGAGCGTGATACATATTGGTGGCGATGATGAGTTCATCGGCCTGAGTTTGATCGATGAACTCTTGGATCTGTGTTTTGACCGTGTCAGGGCTGCCAATGGCGGTGCACGATAACACATGTTGCATGATGTGCTGTGCAGGGGCACCTGCCTTTTCCATATAGTTTTCTACTGGAGGGGGGAGCTGGATAGGCTGGCCTGTGCGCAGGCTCACAAAAGATTGTTGCCAAGAGCTGGCGAGGTGATGTGCCTGCTCGTCAGTGTCGGCTGCAAATACATTATAGCCAAGCATGACATAAGGCTTATCCAGATATTTAGACGGTTGAAAGTTTTCTCTATAAACGCGAATGGCGTCATTCAATTGGGCAGGGGCAAAATGCGATGCAAAGGAATAGGGCAGCCCAAGCATGGCGGCGACTTGAGCACCATAAAGGCTAGAGCCCAAGATCCAAATGGGGACATTTAGGCCTTTGCCCGGGACAGCGGTGATCGGTTGCTGGGGTTGGTCGGAAAAATAATCTAGCAACTCCATCACATCGTGGGGAAAGGCATTGGGATCTGTATTAAGGTTGCGACGTAAGGCACGGGCAGTTTGAGGATCAGAGCCAGGCGCGCGACCTAATCCAAGATCGATACGCCCTGGGAAAAGACTTTCCAAGGTCCCAAACTGCTCGGCAATGACCAAGGGGGCATGATTGGGCAGCATGATCCCTCCTGCGCCGATACGGATGCGCTGGGTATGGTGGGCAACATGCGCAATCAAGATAGAGGTGGCCGCGCTGGCAATACCAATCATGCCATGGTGTTCAGCCATCCAATAGCGATGAAAATGCAAGCGATCACAGAGCTTGGCAAGCTCTACGGTGGTTGCAAATGACTGCTCTGCGTTGCCATCTTGGACGATAGGGGCCAGGTCAAGTACCGACAGAGGGTATAGTTCGCTCATAAAAAAAACCTTTTGCTAAATCACCACATAAGTATACTCAATGCGAATCAATGCATTAAATTGAAAACTTATGCAAATGGAAGATGAGATGAAACGTTAAAACGGCTATTATTGGTGGGTTCAATTTTCATTGGAGTGTTCAATGTCTGAGGAATTAGAGATGTCACAGCCTTTTTATTCATTGCCGTGGATTGAGGGCTTTGCCATTAATTTGGTCATTGCCATTGTGATTTTGATTGCTGGTTGGTGGGTATCCAGTTTTGCTGGCCGCACTGTGCGCAAGGCCGCGCAGCGTTCTGCCCGCATTGATCCCACCATTGTACCTATTGCTCAGTCCGTGGTGGAGTGGACCATTCGGATTTTTGTCATTATCGCAGTTTTGGCGCGTTTTGGGGTACAAACCGCCAGTATTATTGCGGTACTGGGGGCGGCCGGTCTGGCAGTGGGTTTGGCGTTGCAAAATACACTGCAAAACATCGCTGCAGGTGTGATGTTGTTAGTGCTGCGTCCCTTGCGTGCGGGTGAGTTTGTATCCATCCCAGGTAAAGGCGATGGCACCGTCAACGAAATAGGCTTGTTTTTGACACGCTTTGTACAGATTGATGGCGTGCATTTTTCCTTACCCAACAGTGCGGTGTGGGGCAGTGCCATTATCAACTACAGCCGCAATGAAACCCGCCGTCTCGAGATAGAGGTTGGGGTGCGCTACGATGATGACATTGATTTGGCCTTGCAGACCCTGCAATCTCTATTGGATGAACACGAAGGGGTGCTCAAAGATCCTGCCCCTATTACTGTGGTGACGGCTTATAAAGAAAATCACGTGACCATCACCATGCGCTGCTGGATTGAAACCAGTCAGTTTTGGGACGTGCGTTTCTACCTCTATAAAACAGCAGTACAGCGACTGCAAGAGGTCGGGTTGCGTCATCCTATCCCAGTGCGCGAGGTGCAAACAATCACCGATCAGAGCAAGGCTGCCTAAACAAATAGCAGCTTGGCCAATCAGCGCATGGCCCGCGCTTTAAAATGAGCTAACCCCAAAAAGTAATTTAAACTTTTTGGGGTTTTTTGATGAATCTGCCGTCAAGATGGGGAGGCCATCAGAGATTTTTAGACAACTCGTCCAATACTTTTTTAATCTCTCTTGCGATTTCTTTTTGGCGACGTGCGGGCATCCTATCGGTAATAGCGGTCACGCTAATGGCCAACAGAGGGTGTCCTTGGCTACTGCACAGGGCGCAACCCACCCCCAGTGCACCACGCACGGTATAGCTGCCAATCACTGAATAGCCACGCGTACGGGTGTTTTGTACCAACTGACGCATTTCGCGCAAGGTCATGCCCCCATAATGCTCGATTTCTTTACTATTGTTGAGCATGATCTGTTCAATGGTGTCATCGTCCAGGGCGGCTAATAAGGCCAGTCCACCCGACCCAACCCCTAAGGGCTGGCGTTTGTTGGCGTAGGTCCCCAAGATTTGTACTGGATAGGGGCCAATTTCGCGCCAAAGGGTCAGCGAATCATTGCCTTCGCGTACGACCAGAAAAACGGCATCGCCAAATTGATTCGCTAATTCACGCATGTGGGGCTTGGCATGCTCGATCAGGTGGTGCTCAGGCTCCGGACCTTGGATCTGATTTTGTTTGGCGGCCGCATAACGGCGGGTCCGGCCAACAGAATAAACAAACTCGCACTCAGTCAGAGCCGCTAATAACCGATAAATAGTGGGTCGTTGCAACCCCGTTAAACGAGACAGCTCGGTAACACTCAGGCCTTTATCATCATGGGCCTGCAGCGTTCTAAGTATCAAGAGCCCACGGCGCAGCGTACGGGGCCCAGCAGTGCCTTCTGAAGGAAGTTTTGACATACATTGTGACTCATCAGTAGATAAGGAAACCAATAGAAAAATAACCCAATCCCGTCCATGTGTCCACCTTTCGGACAAGTTTTGAATGGATTACGCGGGTAAAATCACCTTGAGAAAAGGCCTTTTCCGCTGGCGAGAGGCTTCCCTAACTGATTGGCTCAAATAACAATTTTCATAGCTTAAGACTTATGAGTCGACAATTTTATTTAACCTTTCCACATCCAGAGGTTGTTGCCCATCGTCCACACGTTGCCCTAACTCTTCGAGGGCCTTGCAAAGTCGCTCAATGCGTTCTTCTTGGCGCGCGCTATGCTGAATCAGTTCCTCGAGCACCTCGGTCAGCGGGTCAATGCCGTTTTTCTCAACCGCATAGGCAGCAAAACTGGCATCGGCAGGCTCGGCCTCGCCATCGTGTGGGTGACGAGATTGTTTGAGCAGTTCACGCAAGGGTTGGGTGTTAAATTGTTCGTCCTGGCGCACGCAAGGATCATCCCGTAGCTGCGCCGCCAGAGAGGGTTTGGCAGGGCTGGGTTTGGGGGCCGTGGGGGGCG
>JAJYTK010000008.1 GCA_021793095.1 Pseudomonadota bacterium | reverse complement strand
GTGGCTGTAAATCAAAACGCAGTGTATCCTCTGCACGATCAGTAAGTAGGTGCAGCTCTATCCTTAATCGCATCAATGCGAGGGTCACACGTTCAATCGCTTTTTTTTCAGCTTCGGTCAGGAGGCCAGATTGAGCAATTTCAGCCCAATCGCGACCCACTCCAGCAGCATGCGCCAGCCAACCCAGTAGTTGCAGATCGCGTAATCCCCCCGGGGACTCCTTGCAGTTAGGCTCTAGGGCATAGGGGGTGTTTTGAAAGGCACGATGCCGTTGCTGCATCTCTTGGCGTTTGAGCCGATAGAAAGCTGCCAAATCCAGTTGTTGCTGATGTTTTTGCCTTAAGGAAAGCCATAGGCTTTTATTGCCCTCTAAGTAACGAGCCTCAAGTAAAGCCGTCTGTAGCGCAATGTCTTGAGTGCAACGCTTGAGGCATTGCTCAAGTGTTTCAACTGAATGAGAAATGGCTAACCCCATATCCCAACAAGCGGCAATTAATTGTTCGAGTTGGTGCTGCTCTTTTGATGATTCGATTGGCGCTGGGACTAAAAATAGAAGATCAATGTCTGAGTGCGGGTAAAGCGCCTGTCTACCATAGCCGCCTAGGGCCAGGCAAGTGGCGCCATCAGGCAGTGGAAATTGCTGAAATAATTGTTTTAGGCAATGGTCTGTATGACGGCTGAGTCTGTGGAGCAGCCTTTGGGGGTTGGGGCGGAGGCGATAGCGGGCAATGGCACTGGCCCGCTGCGCCTGGTATTGATTCCTGATTGAATCGATGGCCCCGTGCATGATTTAACTTTGTAGTGCGGACACAAAGCCTTTAACAAATTTGGGTGGTTGTGGCATGCCAGGAGAAACCGTCAGCACCTCATAACCTGTGTCGGTAACGAGGATGGTGTGCTCCCACTGGGCCGAAAGGCTACGATCTCGAGTGACCACAGTCCATTGATCTGGGAGTGTGCGCAGTTCGCGTCGGCCCGCGTTGATCATGGGTTCAATGGTAAAAATCATGCCAGGCTCAAGAACCATCCCGGTTCCAGGGCGACCATAATGCAACACCTGAGGGTCTTGGTGAAAGGCCTGGCCGATGCCGTGGCCGCAGTACTCGCGCACCACGGAATAGTCATGGCTCTCGGCATGCTGTTGTATGGCGTGCCCGATGTCGCCAAGGGTCGCCCCGGGGCGCACCTGCTCGATGCCTAACCACATACATTCGTAGGTGACATTAGTTAGGCGACGCGCCAAGATAGAAGGCTCGCCCACAAAAAACATGCGACTGGTATCCCCATACCAGCCATCTTTGATCACCGTGACATCCAGATTGATAATGTCACCTTTTTTGAGCTTTTTATCGCTGGGAATGCCGTGACAAATCACATGGTTGACCGATGTGCACACTGCACCAGGAAAAGGAGGGTAGCCAGCCGGGGCATAACCGACTGTCGCGGATTGTACATTGAGTTCATCGGTGATGTACTCCAAGCACAACCGATCTATTTCTGCAGTCGTGACGCCAGGCTTAATAAATTGTTCTAAATAATCAAGGGTTTGGGCTGCTGCTTGGCAAGCGGCGCGCATTTTGTCTAGGTCTTTGGGATCGGTGACGAGTATTTTTTCCATAAACTTGTCTAGTGGGTGTGAAAAATAGTATAATGCTTGATTAGCTTTTTTGGGTTTTTAGCTTGAGTTTTTGGGCGTAGCTTTGAATAAATTTAGATAATTTATTTGGCGCCACATGCTAAAAACTTGAGTGATATAAAAAGCATACCACTATTTTTCTATGAGAAAACCCTTGGGGTTGCTTTTTAAATTATAAAACCTGAGGTTTGCTAATTTTTCATTTCATTTAAAGAAAGGCGCAGGTCATCATCAAAGGGTGTCCGACTTATGGATCCTGATGACTTGTTAGACCGAACCCTTGGAGAATTTATCATGTCTTTAATGCGTAAAATGCTCGCTGCGGGCGTTCACTTTGGTCACCAAACACGTTTTTGGGATCCCAAGATGGCCCCTTATATTTTTGGCCGCCGCAATGGCATTCACATCGTCAACCTCGAAAAAACTGCGGTGATGTTCGTCGAGGCTCAAAAGTACGCGAGCCAGATTGCGGCTGAGGGGGGGACTATCCTGTTTGTAGGTACCAAACGCGCAGCACGCGATATTGTTGCCGAGGAGGCCCAACGCTGCGGTATGCCCTACGTGGATAACCGCTGGTTAGGTGGCATGATGACCAACTTTAAAACGGTTAAAAGCTCAATCAAGCGTCTTAAAGACATGGAAGCCCAGGTCGAAGAGGGTGTGCTTGAGCGCTTGACCAACAAAGAGGGTCTGCTCATGGAGCGTGAGATTGACAAGCTCAACCGTTCGATTGGTGGCATCAAGGACCTCACCAAGTTACCAGATGCGCTGTTTGTTGTTGATGTCGGCTATCACGCAATTGCTGTTGCCGAGGCGCACAAGCTAGGGATCCCTGTCATTGGTGTGGTCGATACCAATAATTCCCCCGAGGGCATCGAGCGTGTGATCCCCGGTAACGATGACTCAGCCAAGGCCATCGCGCTTTATACGCGTGGCATTGCTGACGCTATCCTAGAGGGGCGCAGCCGTGCGCTCAGTGGCTTGGTCGAAGAGCTGCGTGAGGGCGAAGATTTTGTTGAGGTTGATGAGGCTGACGAGGCCGAGGTTGACGCAGCAGAATCCGCTGAGTCCCCAGCAGAGGCAGCAGCACCTGCAGAGGCTGACGCAGATACGACACGCGAAACCGAGTAATCCCACCCCTCATTTCTGACACGCCCCTGACCAAGCTCCCATTTTGGTCGCTGCGGGCGAACGCTGCAGGCCTGCTCAGTGTGCGTTGGCACTAAAAGGCAGGCCTGTCCCAGTCCCCCCTTATCAACTTACCTCGATTCTTCCGGGGTCAAATATCGAATTGGAGAGTATTGTGGCTGAAATTACAGCATCTATGGTTAAAGAGTTGCGCGCAAAAACCGATGCACCCATGATGGAGTGCAAAAAAGCGCTGGTTGAGGCAAATGGTGATATGGCTCAGGCCGAAGAGTTGCTGCGCGTCAAGCTTGGCAGCAAAGCCAGCCAGGCGGCCTCTCGTGTCACTGCCGAGGGTTTGGTGGGTGTTTCTATTAGCGAGGACGGCAAGCAAGGTGCTCTGGTTGAGGTAAACTGCGAGACAGACTTTGTGGCCAAAAACGAAGAGTTCATCAAGTTTGTCGATGATATCGCCAAATTGGTGGCAAAAGAAAATCCCGCCGATCTCGAGGCCCTGGGTGCGCTGCCCTTTGAGGGTAAGACGGTCGAAGAGTTTCGTGCCGAGCTGATTGGTCGTATTGGCGAAAATATCACTATCCGTCGTTTCGAGCGTCTTGAGACAGAGGGCCGTCTTTCCGATTATGTGCACGGCGGTAAAATTGGCGTCATGATTGACCATACCGGCAGCGATGAGGTGGGCCGTGATGTGGCCATGCACGTCGCAGCGATGCGTCCCCAGGCCCTGAGCCGTGATCAACTAGACAATGAGGTCCTCGAGCGCGAGGCACGTTTGGCCGAAGAAAAGGCCAAAGAGTTGGGTCGCCCCGAACACATCATTGAAAAAATTGTCACAGGTAGCGTCGACAAGTTTGTGCAGGAAACGACACTGCTGGGGCAGGCCTTCGTCAAGGATGACAAAAAGAGCGTAGAGCAAATGCTCAAAGAAAATGATGCCAGCGTTAATGCTTACGTCATTTATGTCGTGGGCGAAGGTATTGAGCGCCGCCAAGAGGATTTCGCTGCAGAGGTTGCCGCTGCACAAAAATCTTCCTAATTGGGTGTCCACTCACCTGACTTTCACAAGGTGCCGTTACACGGCACCTTGTGCTGTGTCTTATACTAGTTCCCATAACCATCATCACGAGTTTCTATGCTATGAACAACCCCTTATATGAACGCGTTTTGCTTAAATTGTCGGGTGAGGCGCTGATGGGCGATGACGCATTTGGTATTAACCGTGCCACGATTATGCGCATGACCGAAGAGATCGCTCAAATTGCTAACTTGGGTGTGCAAATTGCCATCGTTATTGGAGGGGGTAATATTTTTAGAGGGATTGCACCAGGTGCTCAAGGAATGGATCGTGCCACGGCAGATTATATGGGGATGATGGCCACCGTCATGAATGCCTTAGCCCTACAAGATGCCTTGAAAAACCAAGGGGTTGATGCCCGCGTGCAATCAGCATTAAATATTGAACAGGTGGTTGAGCCTTATATTCGTCCCAAGGCTTTACGGTATCTCGAAGAAGGCAAAGTGGTTGTATTTGCTGCAGGTACTGGAAACCCTTTTTTTACTACCGATACAGCGGCCGCATTACGCGGCGCAGAGGTGGGCGCTGAAATAGTCTTAAAAGCAACCAAGGTTGATGGCATCTATAGCGCTGATCCAAACAAAGATCCGGGTGCCACGCGCTATCAACGCATCAGTTTTGATGAGGCGATCGTACGGCGCCTAGAAGTCATGGATGCGACGGCTTTTGCGCTGTGCCGTGATCAAAAGTTGCCTATCAAGGTGTTTTCTATTAATAAAGCAGGAGCCTTGGCGAGGGCCGTATGTGGTGAGGACGAAGGTACCTTAGTGCACGTTTAACAATAGGAAAATGATATGAATCACTCTGAGATACAAAAATCCACCGAAGAGCGCATGAAGCGTTCTATCGCTGCCTTGTCTAACGGTCTAGCAAAAATACGTACCGGCAGGGCCCACGCTGGTTTGCTAGATCATGTGACAGTGGAATACTATGGATCAGAGGTGCCTGTCAGCCAGGTGGCCAATATTACTGTAGTGGACGCGCGCACGCTTAGCGTCCAAGTTTGGGAAAAACACATGGCCGAGGTGGTTGATAGAGCCATCCGCGAATCTGACTTAGGGTTAAATCCTGTGTTGGCTGGCGAAACGCTCAGAATTCCATTGCCACCGCTCACAGAAGAACGTCGCCAGGATCTCACTCGCATTGTGCGGGCTGAGGGCGAAGAGGCCAAGGTGGCAATTCGCAATCTGCGTCGCGAGGCCAACGACCAATCCAAGCGACTGTTGCGCGACAAGGCCATTTCCGAAGACGATGATCGTCGCTTCCAAGATGAAATTCAGCGCTTGACAGATAAATACGTTGCCGAGGTAGATGCCTTGGTAGCCAATAAAGAAGAAGAGGTGATGACTATCTAACCTCGCAAAGAGACCATGACGGCAAGCTCAACTTTGTCCATTCCTACTGTAGGCGATGTCCCACGCCATTTGGCCATTATTATGGATGGTAATGGACGCTGGGCGACACGACGTTATTTACCCCGCACGGCTGGCCATGCGCGCGGGGTACAATCCGTGCGCCGTATATTGCGTGCGTGTGGTGAGGCAGGCGTACAATATCTGACTTTATTTGCCTTTAGTTCAGAAAACTGGCGCCGGCCCCAAGATGAGGTCTCGCTGCTGATGCGTCTATTTGTACAGACGCTGGAAAAAGAAGTCGATAAACTTGTCACGCAAGGTATTCGATTACGTATTGTGGGCGATGTGTCTGCTTTCGAGCCGGCTTTGCAAAGCCTGATCGCAGAGGCGGAAAAGAAAACGGCACATAATGACCGTTTGCATCTCACCATAGCTGCTAATTATGGCGGCCGCTGGGACATCCTGCAGGCTACACGCCGGTTATTAGCCAAACGCCCCGAACTTATTAAGCAACCACAAGAATTCTCCGAGGATCTGTTGACTCCTCACTTGTCGATGTCCTTTGCGCCTGAGCCCGATTTGTTTATACGTACCGGCGGCGAGCAAAGGATCTCTAATTTTTTAATTTGGCAATTGGCCTATACCGAATTGTATTTCACGGAAACCTTTTGGCCGGATTTTGACGCCAAGCACCTGGCCAAGGCTTTTGAATGGTACCGATCACGCGAGCGTCGTTTTGGCCGTACCAGTGCTCAAACGGTCGCTGCACAAACTGATTCAATTTAAATATGCTCAAACAGCGGGTAATCACAGCAGTTGTTTTACTGGTCATTTTGGTGGGCACGATGCTCAGTGGCTATCAGTGGCCCTTTGGCCTGTTGCTCAGCCTAATAACAGCTGCAGCACTTTGGGAGTGGCTGCGATTGAGCATGGCTAACCGCTTTCACTTTTTGGCCGCTCCTATAGCCGTCGTGGCGTTTCTGTACTTTGTTTACGTGATATTTAGACACGAACAATATTTATTTGTATCGGGTGCAACAGCACCTGACGCCTGGACATTACCCCTAATGCTTTTAAGCCCAGTTGTTTTGGCTTATTGGTTATTTGGTGCTGGGTTTTTGCTGCTGATGGGTTTTAGACGCCATAAAACTCATACCGTTACGCTGAGCATCTTTGGCATCGCAACATTAGGGGTCGCTTGGTTGGCCTTGTTGGATATGTGGTATGTGCATGGCGCTTGGTATCTGTTGTCCATGTTAGCAGTGGTTTGGTTTACTGATACTTTTGCTTATTTTGTGGGCCGTCGTTGGGGTCAGCGGCGTTTGGCTCGGCGTATTAGCCCTGGCAAAACCTGGGCAGGATTTTGGGGGGGTATGGCAGGGGCCGTTTTATGGGTGCTGTTCAGCGCTCAGTTCGCTGGTTCTTTTGGCGCGGAAATGGTCGCTCATTGGTCTTGGTTAGGGGCAGTGCTTTTTACAATGCTGCTTTCCTTTATGTCGGTTGTCGGCGATTTATTTGAGTCCTTACTCAAACGCCGTGCACGCGTCAAAGATTCTAGCGGGTTATTACCTGGCCACGGCGGAGTGTTAGACCGAATTGATGCTTTAATTCCTGTCGCACCTCTAGCTGCTTTTATTGCTGGGCCCTGGTTTGATGCCCTGTTTGTTGCGTAATTCACTGGTGTGTTTATATGGAAACCCAGCAGGTATGTATTTTAGGTGCTACGGGTTCAATCGGGCGTAGCACCCTTGATGTAATTGCCATGCACCCAGACCGTTTTGAGGTGTATGCACTTACTGCTTTTAACAATATCGATACGCTGGTGCGTTTAGCATGGGAAAGTCGTGCCCAAGTGGTGGTTGTCCCGGATCAAGTCGCCCTGCGCCGTTTTACGACGTTGTGGCCTGCTGGACGCTCGTTGCCAGAGATTAGGCTGGGTCAACAAGGCCTATGTGAAACTGCTGCGGATCCAGCGGTCGATACAGTGATGGCGGCAATAGTCGGTGCAGCGTGCTTGCCTTCTGTGATTTCAGCAGCGCGCGCGGGGAAAAGAATATTACTCGCCAATAAAGAAGCATTGGTTGCCGCCGGGGCAGT
Organism: Pseudomonadota bacterium; assembly: GCA_021793095.1. GTDB lineage: Bacteria > Pseudomonadota > Gammaproteobacteria > Burkholderiales > Burkholderiaceae_B > Paenalcaligenes. The sequence continues at coordinate 5,878 of JAJYTK010000008.1, read as the reverse complement.
TTTTCTAGATGCGGTCCGCAGTGGGGGAGCCCAGTTATTACCCATTGATAGCGAACATAATGCGATTTACCAGTGCATGCCAGCAGAATTATTAGGGCAGGTGGCAGAGGCGCCGCACCCCGCCGTGAAAAAACTCATCCTGACTGCGTCTGGTGGGCCCTTTCGCGCCATGCCATTACAACAGTTGTCCAGCGTTACACCAGAGCAAGCCTGTATGCATCCTAATTGGGTGATGGGCAAAAAGATTTCAGTCGATTCTGCGACCATGGCCAACAAGGGTTTAGAGGTGATCGAAGCGCATTGGTTATTTTCGATGCCCGTTGAGCAAATATCAGTCGTCATCCATCCTCAGAGCGTGGTGCACTCTATGGTGGAGTATGTGGACGGTTCGGTGCTATCGCAAATGGCGGCCCCCGATATGCGTGTGCCCATCGCCTATGGGCTAGGATTTCCAGAGCGTATCCATAGCGGGAGTGCGCATTTGGATTTAGCCGCACAAAATGCCTTAGAGTTTGAAACCCCTTGTTTTGAGCGTTTTCCTGCCTTGAGGCTGGCTTTTGAAGCGTTAGGCACCTCGCAAGAGGCTTGTGTGGCTCTAAACGCTGCCAATGAGGTGGCCGTAGAGCAATTTTTACACGGCAAATTAAACTACATCGATATCGCCCAAGTAGTAGAGAAAACAATAGATCGGGTGGTGGGCGAATCGTTTGAGCCCCTAAGCACACTCGATGCCGTGCTCGCTTTAGACGAGCATGCGCGCAAATTAGCGCAGCAATTTTGTTTACATCCATAATCCTCGCTGTCTCTGGTGACTAAATTATGCTCTTGACCATCGTTGCCTTTGCCTTTGCGATTGGCTTGCTTGTGATTATTCATGAGCTTGGGCATTACTGGGTTGCGCGTTACTGTGGCGTTCATGTGGAACGCTTTTCATTTGGATTTGGCAAGGTTCTGGCCAGATATACTGATAGACGCGGCTGTGAATGGGCTTTTTCTGTTATCCCATTAGGAGGGTATGTGATGATGCGTAGCCATGCCCCCGAGACGGCTAGCACGGAATATAAAAATACGACCATTCAAAGCAAAACAGTTTGGCAGCGCATCGCCATCACGGCAGCGGGACCTGTTGCCAATTTAATCTTGGCTGTTATTTTATATGCGGTCATTGCTTGGATGGGCACGGTAGAGCCGGTGGCTATTTTGGCTCAGCCTAAAGCCGATACACCGGCCGCAACTGCAGGTTTTCAGGCGCATGATAGGGTGCAATCTGTCGATGAAAAACCACTTTCTACTTGGTCGGATTTTCGTTGGACAATGCTCGATAAGGTGCATAAAACTGCCCCTGTAGAGATTACTGTCACAAGCCAGGATGGCAGTGTTCAAACTCGGGTTTTAAATAATCCTCATGTCCGATTTGACAGGGGAGGCGAAATTGATCCTCTTGAAGAGCTTGGCTTTAGTCTGTTCATGCCTAGACCTAGCATTCAACAAGTGATTGCAGGGCAAACTGCAGAGCAAGCCGGTTTATTAAAGGGGGATGAAATCGTTGCTATTGATGGGCAAGCGATAGAAAGTGTAAGTGATTTTCTCGAATGGGTGCGCGCCCATCCTGATACTGTTGCTAATTTTGAAATTATCCGCCAGGGTCGTCATCAGCAATTAACCGTTCCAATAGCGGCAGTAGAAGAAGGAGGGCAGTTGATTGGGCGCGTAGGGGCAATGATCGGTGCCCAGCCACAAGTTGAAACCTCGCACGCTGGTCTCTGGACGGGGCTTACGACCGGGGTGGATCGCACTGCAAACACCTTTTGGTTCTCATTAAAGATGCTCGGCAGAATGGTCACCGGCCAGGTTTCCGTAAAAACAATCAGTGGTCCCGTAACAATTGCTGACTATGCGGGACAAACTGCGCGAGTGGGTTTAGAGGCTTATATACAGTTTTTGGCCCTGATTAGTGTTAGTATTGGTTTGTTAAATTTGCTGCCAATCCCTATGTTAGATGGCGGCCATTTATTGTATTATGCCATCGAGGCGGTGCGCGGTAGACCGCTGTCCGAAAAATGGCAAGATATTGGCCAGCGAATTGGCCTCGCAATTTTGGCTGCACTTATGGTGCTTGCCTTTACTAATGATTTTACTCGTGTACTGCAGTAAAAAGCTCTGAGTATGTTTTATTTTGGCCCATTTATTATGTATGGCTCAGTTCGAGGAAGCATAGAATGTCGTTGAAAGTTAAATTACAAACAATAGCACGCACATTATCCCGGCTTATCCTGAGTAGTTTCTTGTTAATGCCGGCTTTGGCATTGGCGTTTACACCTTTTGTCATTCGCGACATTCAAGTCCAAGGATTGCAGCGATTGGACCCCGGGGCCGTATTTGGATACTTACCGGTAGGTGTGGGTGATGAGTTCACCGAAGAGCACGCCAGCGAGACCATACAGCGATTGTATTCAAGTGGCTTTTTCAATGACGTCAGCATCGATGTCGCAGACGATGTCCTCGTCGTCGCCGTACAAGAGCGGCCCACCATCGCATCTATCAGTTTCACTGGGATGCGCGAATTCGACCCTAAAGCGATTACCAAAGCGTTGGCTCAGGTCGGTTTTTCAGAGGGGCGAATCTTTGACCGTTCAATGCTCGAGCGCGCTGAATTCGAGTTAAAGCAGCAGTACCTATCTAAGGGTAAATATGCCGTTGAGGTTGAGCCCGTCATAACCCCTTTGCCACGCAATAGAGTGGGCGTTAGTTTTGATATTTTCGAAGGCGATTTAGCAAAAATTAAAGAAATTAACATTGTCGGCAACGAGGATATTTCTACTAGTGACTTGCTTGCCGAAATGGAGTTGACGACCTCAGGGGTCATGACTTGGTACACCGGTACCGATAAATACTCGCGGGAAAAACTTGAGGGTGATATTGAGCGTATTCGTTCCTATTACCTCAATCGCGGCTATTTAGAATTTCATGCAGAGCCTCCGCAGGTCACTATATCACCCGATCGCAAAGAGATTTTTATCACCCTGACTATTGACGAGGGCAAGCCCTACGAAGTCAATCAGGTCCAATTGGCAGGTGATTTATTAGGCTTGGACGAGCAAATGCAAGAGTTGGTCACAGTGAAAGAGGGCGATACCTTTTCAGCAGAGCAGACCAATGAAACGGTGCAAGCACTCACGGATTACTTGGGCAGCCTAGGTTATGGCTTTGCCAACGTTAATCCACAGCCAATCATGGATCGTGATGAGCAAAAAACAGATCTCACCTTCTACGTTGACCCTGGTCGCCGTGTCTATGTACGGCGCATCGAGATCGGCGGTAATGTTCGTACTCGTGACGAAGTGATACGTCGTGAAATGCGTCAACAAGAGGCCGCTTGGTACGATGAAGGTAATATTAACCTTTCTCGTGATCGCATCGATCGTTTGGGATATTTTTCCGAGGTGGATGTCCATGCTGAGCCCGTTCCAGGATCGCCAGACCAAGTGGACTTGGTGGTCGATGTCAAAGAGCGTCCGACAGGGATGGTTAATCTGGGTATTGGTTACGGCACCACTGACAAAGTAATGCTTTCTGCAGGGATTAGCCAAGACAACATCTTTGGTAGCGGTAATAGCCTTTCCTTAGAGCTAAACACCAGTAAAATTCACCGTACGGCGGTGCTGGCGCATACTGATCCTTATTGGACGAAAGACGGGGTGAGCAAAACCACCTCTTTATACTATCGTCGGACCAAGCCCTATGACTACCGCTGGTCCGAAGGGGATTTCCAGGTTACCTCTATTGGCTTAGGCCTGAACTTTGGTGTACCGATTACTGAAAATGACACAATTTTTGTGGGCGGTAGTTTTGAGCGTAATGGTTTAGATAAACTGCATCCACGATATACGCCCGAGACATACCAGCAGTTCGTCGATGAATATGGGAAATATTCTAATGCCTTTATCTTTAACCTAGGGTGGGATAAAGACACCCGTGATAGTGCGCTCGCCCCGACAAGAGGTAGCTTTACCAGTGTTTCTGCTGATTTCTCAGTACTCGATTTAAAGTATTATATGTTGACTGCTGAGCACCAACACTATCTGCCTATCGGCCGTAGCATGACCTTGGCGCTAAATGGGTTGATAGATTACGGGCGGTCATACGGTAGCGACAAGCCTTTCCCCATCATCAAAACCGTGTATGGTGGCGGGATTGGTACTGTACGCGGGTACGAAGGTGGGTCATTAGGCCCTCGTGATCCACGAACAAATGACTTTTTGGGGGGTTCACGTCGCATCGTGGGTAATGTACAGTTATACCTACCGTTTCCGGGGGCAAGCCGGGATCGCACCTTGCGGTGGTTTGTTTTTGCTGATGCCGGGCGCGTTGACAACACACAGTCGCCGACGTGTTACAAAGGCGCAGCACCGCACCGTGCCGATGACCCGTGTGGCTGGAAATACTCAGCAGGTGTAGGCCTGTCGTGGGATTCCCCACTGGGCCCCTTGCAGCTATCGTACGGTCGTGCCTTAAATGCCAAACGTGGCGATGAAAAACAGGCATTCCAGTTCCAAATCGGTACTGCATTCTAAGTCAACTTAATGACAGGTTTTTTTGCAGCGTTTATAGCAAGGTAGATTTACATGACATCTAAAATAGCTTCTCAGTTTTCCGCTCTCGCACAGGCAACAGTACGTGGCAATCGTGCGCTTGTTTTTGCCGCTTTATTAGGGGCCTCCAGTTTGGTGGCTACTCCTGTAGCACAGGCACAAACTAAAATCGGTTATGTGAATGTTGAGCGCATCTTGCATAGCTCGAACACAGCCAAGTCGGCGCAGTCTAAAATCGAGTCCGAATTCCGCAAGCGCAATGACGAGCTCGAGCGCATGGCGAACAACTTGCGTGCTGAAATTCAAAAATATGACAAAGATGCACCTGCGTTATCCGATAGCGAACGGGTCCGCCGCCAGCGCCAGCTAGAAGACCTAGAGTCTGATTTGCAGCGCAAAGAGCGTGAGTTCCAAGAGGATGTTAATCTGCGTCGCAATGAGCTGTTTTCAGACATCATTGACAAGGCCGACAGCGCAATTCAACGTATTGCCGAGTCACAAGGCTATGATCTGATTATTACTGATGCCGTTACTGTTAGCCCGCAGGTGGACCTCACCGATGAGGTGCTAGAGGCAATTGGCGGGTAGTTGATCATGCCCGTTCTACTTGCACCTGAGTCAGCGCCCACACTACTAGAGCTGCTTAATGAGCTCAAAAAAAATAGTGGCCTTGATTGGGTTGTGCCAGAGACACGTACTAATTCTGAGTACGATAACGTGCGCATACGTGGCATTGGTTCTTTGCAACATGCCCAAGAATATGAGCTTAGTTTCCTGGCCAACCCAAAACTACAGGATCAGCTTCACGAGACTCGGGCTGCAGCGGTTTTTTTGCGCGCAGAGGATCTTAAGGCTTTAAAACAAGCAGGCATTCAATATTCATTCCTGCCTATTCTCTGTGAGTCGCCTTATTTTGCCTATGCGCTGCTTGCTCAGTGGTTTGAGCAGTTTAGACTCAGGCAGTTGCCTAAGGCACATCACCCCAGTGCTCATATCCACCCCTCTGCAGAGATTGGCCAAGGGGTGCATATAGGGCCGCACGTCGTGATTGAAGCCAATGCACGCATTGGCAACGGCTCACGTATCGAGGCCAATGTCTATGTAGGGGCTGGGGTAATCATAGGTGCAGACTGCCATATACACCCAAATGTGGTGCTCTATCACGAGACCACAATAGGGGATCGCTGTATTATTCATGGCGGCGCTGTGCTTGGCGCAGATGGTTTTGGTTTTGCCCCACACCCCCAGCACACTGGTCAATGGGCTAAAATCGCCCAGTTGGGGCA
>JAJYTK010000007.1 GCA_021793095.1 Pseudomonadota bacterium | reverse complement strand
TGCAGAGCAACCAATAGACCATGAGTTACAATGGATCCCGTTTGCATTGCAGGACGCTTATAAAAGTGGGGTTCAACAAGGCGCTTCCTTTGTTTTCTTTAGTGCTGATAATGAACTCTTGGCAGTGTTTTTGCTTCAGGACAGCATCAAAGCAGGGGTGGCACAGACTGTACGTGATTTGATGGCCCAACGCGTACAACTGGCCATACTTTCTGGTGATGCCCCGGCGGCAGTGGCGCATGTGGCCCAGCAGCTGGGTATACAAAGGGTGTATGGGGGGTTGCTCCCTCAGGACAAGCTCGATCTTGTCCAGCACGAGCGTACACAGCATGCGGTGGGGATGGTGGGCGATGGCATCAATGATGCCCCTGCTTTGGCAGAGGCGGATATTGGTTTTGCCATGGGCAGTTTGGGCTCTGATATGGCCATCGAGACCGCTGACATTGCGATCATGAATGATGAGCTGAATCAAATACACTGGGCATTTCGCTTGTCGCACCGTTTGCATGTGGTGTTGGTGCAAAATATCAGTGCTGCCTTGCTGATTAAGGCCGTCTTTCTGATATGGGCAATCTTTGGGGATGCCGCCATGTGGATGGCTGTATTTGCAGATGTGGGGGCCAGCCTACTGGTCGTGGCCAACAGTTTGCGATTGCTGCATCACAAATGACGCCGCCCTATAGCGTTCTGGCTAATAGCATATAAAAAATGAAATCGTAATACTTATAATAGAACGATATTTTTCGTTTCCTTATTCACCTACTTTAGCAGCTCAAAAGGATGAACGCTTTATTGGAAGCCAAGCGCGCGGGCTTGTTCGCGCGTAATGCCTGGATCCCGAACATCGTTGCAGGGATTATTGTTGGTGTCGTGGCCTTGCCCTTGGGCATGGCTTTTGCTATTGCCTCTGGGGTGAAGCCCGAGCAAGGTATCTATACCGCGATTATTGCTGGTTTGGCCGTCAGTATTTTTGGCGGAACCCGTGTCCAAATTGCAGGTCCGACCGGGGCTTTTATTGTCATTTTATCGGGCATTGTGGCTGATCACGGGGTCAGCGGGTTGCAAACCGCCACCTTGATGGCTGGCGTGATGTTGTTGGTCATGGGTTTGGCGCGGTTGGGCGCGGTGATCCGATTTATCCCAGCCCCAGTGATCATTGGGTTTACCGCAGGGATTGGGGTCATCATTTGGGTGGGCCAGTGGAAGGATTTTTTTGGGCTACCGACCGTCGAGGGGCGTCAGTTTCATGAAAAACTGATTTTTCTGCTTAAACATTTTCCCCAGATGGACTTCATGACCACCTTCTTGGCCATGGCTTCCCTGTTGATAGTGATTTACGCGCCGCGGATTCCGCGGATGTCTCGGGTGCCTGGCCCGTTGGTTGCTCTGGTTGTTTTAACAGCCGTGCAGTCTATTTTTCATTTTCCTTCTGTGGCGACGATTGGCAGTACCTTTGGTGAAATCCCCCGTGGGTTACCTGGTTTTGAGATGCCCGATCTCAGCGTGGATACCATGCTGAGTTTAATCGGGCCGGCCTTTACTATTGCGATGCTAGGGGCCATCGAGTCTTTACTGTCCGCCGTGGTTGCTGACAACATGACCGGCACTCGCCATAATTCAAACCAAGAGTTATTTGGGCAGGGCTTGGCAAATATTATTGCCCCCATGTTTGCTGGGTTTGCGGCCACTGGTGCCATTGCCCGAACGGCGACCAATATCCGCAATGGGGGTAATAGCCCCATCGCAGGCATTGTGCATGCCATCTTTTTAATATTGGTGTTGTTGGTATTCGCCCCGTTGGCTAAAAATATTCCTTTGGCGACTTTAGCGGCGATTTTATTTATTGTCTCTTGGAATATGAGCCAGCCGCGCGTGGTGATTCACACCCTAAAGCGGGCGCCTAAATCTGATGTCTTTGTTTTATTGGTCACCTTTTTCTTAACGGTATTTACTGATTTGGTAGTGGCGGTCAATATCGGGGTGATTGTGGCCATGTTGCTGTTCCTCAAAAAGATGGCGGACAGCATCAAAGTACGCGTTCAAAGTGAAAAAGCCCTTAAACGAGAGTTTGCCCATTCACCGGGTCTCAAATTACCCAAGCATACGGCTGTATTCGTGGTTGAGGGGCCGATTTTCTTTGCGGCTGTGGAATCATTTGAGCAGGCGCTTTCAGAAACAGCTCGCGACCGAAAGGCTGTCGTGGTGCGCATGCGTTATGTGCCCTTTATTGATGGCACGGCCTTGCAGGCACTGGAAAAGGTGCTTTCTGAGTTACTCGAGCAGCGTACTGTCGTGGTGCTGACAGAGGTCAATACATCAGTAAAAAGTATGCTGAGCCGGATGGGGTTGGTACGCAAATTGGGCAATGATCATTTTGTTGATGAGGTGCCCGATGCGTTGCTTTATGTACAGCAAGTCTTTGATAAGCGCTCTCACCAACGTGACCAAGAGCAAACAGAAGATGCATCGCCTCAAGTCAGCCCGGGGCCGGATGGTGATGAGCTAAAAAAGGCCCATTCACAAGGGCGTGCAGCACCAGTGGGCGGGAATCAGCCGGCTAAATCAGTCGATACCTCCCAAGCTAAAACAGATCCAGCAACGGGGGCAGGGCCCACGACAGAGTCTGATGATTGAGACCTAGATGCATGAGCCTCTAATAACATGAGTTTTCGGCAGGCCCGTCGTATTGCACCCATGGGCCTGCCAGACTTGCCCGTGGGTTGGGCTCATTGGTTGGGTCGAGTGGGGGGGTTGTGTGCTGGCTGCGGATGGATATACAGATGGGTGAACTCTTCTTTATCCATTAATGCATAGCGCAAGGCATCAATCCATCCCAAAAATAAAGCCAGTGGGGGAAAGACATAACAGCACACCAAAAATACAGTGCCCCAACCGATTTGACTGAGGTAAAAGCGGTGTGCTCCCAGCCATCCTAAAAAGACTGCTAATGCAATGGCGGTCTTTTTGTTGGGGCCTTTGTGGCTGCCCGTCGCCTGAGCACGTTGGCGTACCAACCAATAGGTAATGGGGCCGGTCAGTGCAAGAGCAATGAGCACTTTGAGGCGGTTGCCTTGCATAAAGCCCCACAGCTGTGCAAAAAAGCCCTGTATTTGGAGGCCAATCAAACGTAAAAAGGTGAGGATGCCATCCAATAGGTGACCCATATGGCGGGTAACAAAACGACCCACATCTTCGCCCATACTGAGGGCAAATAACAGCGCAATGAAAATGACAACAGCCAGGCCGATAACTCTAAACATGATGGAGGCTCCGAATCTTTAGGGAGTGGTGGTCTGTCGCACGGCGCGCTCCCAACGCTGCATGTGCGCTCGAGCCTCATCGCGGGGCATTTGCGGCTCAAAGCGTTGTCCTACCTGCCAAAGATCGCTGAGCTCATCAGTGCTTTTATAAAGACCACCGCCCAATCCGGCCAAGTAGGCTGCGCCCAGTGCTGTAGTTTCGATGAGCTTTGGACGGATAACGGGAATCCCTAGTAAATCTGCTTGGAATTGCATGAGCAGGTCGTTGGCACTGGCGCCGCCATCCACACGCAGTTCTTGGAGTGGTTGTCCGGCATTGCGCGTGGCATCTCGGCTCATGGCCTGTAGTACCGCTGTGCTTTGATAAGCAATGCTTTCCAAAGCTGCTCGAGCAATATGGGCAGCTGTCGTCCCTCGACTCAGACCTGTGATTGTGCCGCGGGCATCTGCCTTCCAGTAGGGGGCACCCAAGCCAGTAAAGGAAGGGACCACCACCACACCGCCAGTATCCGGTACTTGTAGGGCGAGGGCCTCGATTTCACTGCTGTCACGAATGATGCCTAGCCCATCGCGTAACCATTGTACTACCGCGCCTGCTACAAACACGCTGCCTTCGAGGGCGTATTGGCGATGGTCAGATAGACGGGCCGCACAAGTACTCAATAAACCATTGTGCGAGGGTTGTAGTGTGGTGCCTGTATGCATGAGCATAAAGCAGCCTGTGCCATAGGTGTTTTTAGCCATGCCGGGTTTAAAGCAAGCCTGCCCAAAAAGAGCACTCTGCTGATCACCCGCTACCCCTGTGATGGGCAAACTACGCGGGAACCCCTGTACAGCTGCATCGCCAAAGTGAGCGACTGAAGGTTTGACCGTAGGGAGGATCTCGTGGGGGATATTAAAAATTGCCAACAGCTCGTCATCCCATTGGCCCGTATGGACATTAAACAAAAGCGTACGTGATGCATTGGTGGTGTCGGTGGCATGTACCTGGCCGTGGGTCAGGCGCCAAATGAGCCAGCTGTCGACGGTACCAAAGGCAAGCTTGCCTGCACGGGCTTGGCGTAGGAGGTCGGGGTTTTGTTGAAAGATCCACTGCAGTTTAGTGGCAGAGAAATAGGGATCCAGTCTGAGGCCGGTTTTGTCGCGGATGGGTTCCTCAAGACCTGCAGCCCTAAGGGCAGCGCAGATTTCTTCGGAGCGCCGATCTTGCCAAACAATGGCTGGGTGGACGGGCGCACCGGTCTCGCGATGCCACAGCACAGTGGTTTCACGTTGATTGGTGATGCCAATGGCGGCGATGGATGGCAGCTTGTCGGCGTGGGCCGCGCGCACCTGTTGTAGGGTGGCGAGCTGGGATTGCCAGATTTCCTCGGCATCATGTTCTACCCAACCTGACTGTGGGTAGTGCTGCTGAAATTCCTGTTGGGCCTGAGCGATGACATTGCCCTCTAAATCAAATAGTAGGGTGCGGCTGCTCGTGGTCCCCTGATCAAGCGCGAGTAGGTATTGCATGGAACGATGGCTTTTGTGGTATTAAACAAGCACAGTGTAAACCATTTGCCCCAAACTGTTCGTGGGTGGTTTTAAAGCTGTGCGGCACCTTATATAATCCGTAATCTGGCCTAGCCCGTTTGTGCTGGGATTGCCTTTTCACACACAATTATCTCATGCCTCGCTATATTCCTCATCATACCGATAGAAAACAGCTTTTTGCCGCCTTGGAACGCTTTGAACAAGTCGATGTGGTCGTGATTGGTGGCGGTGCGACCGGATTGGGTATCGCCCTCGATGCGGCGCTCAGAGGCTGTTCGGTGGTGTTACTCGAGGCACAGGATTTTGCCCAGGGTACCTCTTCAAGGGCGACCAAGCTATTTCATGGTGGGGTCCGCTATTTGGCTCAGGGCAATGTGTCTTTAGTCCGCGAGGCGCTGCACGAGCGTTCAACGTTATTGAGTATCGCCCCGCATTTGGCTCATGCCTTGCCTTTTGTCATGCCGGCCTACAAGTGTTGGGAAATTCCATTTTATGGCACCGGGCTCAAGGCTTATGATCTATTGACGGGTACTAAAAGCTTAGGCCGAACACAGTTTTTAAGCCCATCGCGCACTCAAATTGCCTTGCCTAATTTAAATGCGTCACGCCTTAAAGGGGGCGTGATGTATTGGGATGCTCAGTTTGATGATGCGCGGTTCGCTTTGGCACTGGCCCGTACGGCGTCTGCACACTCGGCATTGCTCATTAATTATTGCTCTGTGAGCTCATTGATTATTGAGGATAATCGCATTGCAGGGGTGCATTGCACCGATGCTGAGACGCAACAAAGCTATCAAATTCGTGCGCGTTGCGTGATTAATGCCACCGGCGTGTGGGCAGACAGTATGCGCAAAATGCTACCCAGCGTGCAGAATGAGGCCGATTTTCACCCCTTAACGCGGCCTAGCCAAGGGGTGCATGTCGTGGTTGATAGTGATTTTCTGGGTGCGGATCAGGCGATGTTGGTCCCCAAGACCCAGGATGGCCGTGTGCTATTTGCCGTGCCGTGGTTGGGCAAGGTGATTTTAGGCACCACGGATACCAAACGCACGGATACACCGCTAGAGCCTCGGGCATTCAAACACGAGGTCGACCTCATTCTCAATGAGGCCAGCCGGTATTTAACCCGCACCCCCAGCTATGATGATATTCGCAGCGTGTGGGTGGGGCTGCGACCTTTGGTGCAACCGCAGAAAAATGCAGATGCCCACACCAAGCAACTCAGTCGCGAGCACGTCATCAAGGTCGACAGTGAGGGTTTGGTTACCGTTACTGGGGGCAAGTGGACCACCTATAGAACCATGGCTGAGGATGTGTTGACACATTGCCAGCAGCACCGATTATTGCCCAGTGGGTTATCGCGGTCTAAAACAGTACGTACCCCATTAGTGGGGGCGAGCCTAGATTTAGCGCCGCGTTTTTTAACGCAGCCAGCAGATTTAAGCCAATACGGCACAGAGGCCGATTGGGTGCGCTCCATGGCAGGCAATGAACATGAGATTCTGCCCGGCTTTACCGAGGCCATGGTGCGCTTTGCCGTTCGCTTTGAGTATGCACGCACTGTTGAGGATGTGCTGGCACGCCGCAGCCGCTGGCTCTTTTTAGATGCTCAGAGTGCAGCTGAGGTGGCCCCAACAGTGGCAGCGATCATGCAAGATGAGGGCATAAGCACGCCCCAATTGGATGCTTTTTTAGAAAAATCAGAACAATACCGCGGTATCGGTTTGCTCTAATCATCGATACTTCATTGGCTGAGGCTGATGATCGTCTTGAGCCTTTGATACTTTGTGACACAACATCCTTGGCGCCGCAGCCGCCAACATAAGCAATCACCGCACGATGCAGTAAATATGGATTTCTATCACGAATGCGTAGAAATTTGTGTCACTTTATATCTAAATGGTTTCTGTGGTAAGCTCTACCTCTTGCAGTGTTAGTTAGTTTCTGAAACTAAGTGTGTTGTTAAATGTATGGCGTTTGGTTGGAAAAAACTAAATCCAAAATCTATTTATCCGATCAAATTGCCAATGAAAACAAGGAGGAGGAACAGCTATGGCCATCTATGCGGTGTTATATCTCAAAGAAAAACAGCTTACTTGCTTGAGCTTTTTTGATATTAATCATCAACTAAGTTAATAGTTTTTTTCGTTTGGGTATATTTTGTTAATATACTCACATCCTAAAACCTTTGTTGCATAAAACTTTCACAGGCGGTTTGTGCATAGGCCTATGGCCGCTTTATGAATGGGTTTTTATACCATTGCGCTGGTCTTCCAAAGCCAGCAAAAATTTGGAGCAAATATGTCTAATTCAGAAAATCAGTTGTTAGATGATATTCATGAAGTCAATCTTTCTTATCTGATTTTGGCGCAGCGACTACTAAAAGAAAATAAGAATGTAGGCATGTATCGTCTAGGTATCAGTGAAGATGTTGCAGAAACCTTGATAGGATTGTCTCCTGCACAAATCATTCGTTTGGCTAATTCCAGCTCGTTGCTGTGCGGCTTTCGTTTAAATGACTATGAGTTGCTCAAGACCTTGTCCAAGGATGTCTTGGGTGGTGTACTACAAGAAGCGCATTCAACGATCTTGCTAGCACAGCGCGCTACCGCCTCGTTAGCGGCGGACCCTTCGGAGGCCTAATCAATGGCCACGCGCAGTGTTTCTCAGGAAGCCAAAGACATCCACTTGGCGACCCGTATGATTCACCTTGGTGCTCGCTTGCAGGTCTTGCAGGCCGAGACTTCGCTGAGCTATGAGCGTTTGGCGCGCTTATATCGCGAGGTGCGGCAAGAGTCACCTCCCAAGGGCATGTTGCCGTTTTCTGTCGACTGGTTTACGACTTGGCTGCCCAATATACATGCAACTATTTTCTACAGTATTTATCAGTACATGAGCCTTTGTACCTCTCTACCCAAAGGTGAGGCCTTGGTTGAGAGCTATAGACTTTATCTTGAGCAAGCTTCAGCGGGGCGATTAGAGGGGGCGGGTGATGAGCCTGTGCTGAGCTTTACTCGGGCTTGGGTGTTGGTGCGTTTTTTTGAAAGTGAGATGATGCAAATGGCACAGTGCGCGTCCTGCCAGGGTAATTTTGTGGCCCATGCCCAGGCGCTCACCAATGGGTTTGTCTGTGGTATTTGTAAACCGCCTCCACGGGCTGGGAAAACCCAGGCAAGCCGCGTCATCAGGAAAAAGAAAAAACGCGCTCGCTCAGGTCAAAATGATCATGTGCAGTAAATAATTTCAGGGCCGCTTGGCCCTTTTTTAATGCCCATATAAACAAGAAATAATTGAAAGCGTCAATTAGCCGACCAAAAAGGGGATTAATAGCTTTATCGTACTGTTCTAAAAGAGACGATCATAGGAGGGCGTGGATAGATAAAAGGCAACTCGTGTTTATTATTGTCGGATATTTAATAGTCTTTATCGCTGTTTTTGGTAGCTTTGTGGCCTTGGGTGGGCATTTGGGAGCCCTGTATCAACCTTTTGAGTTTACCTTGATCGGTGGGGCAGCCTTAGGGGCCTATTTGGCCGCCAGTAATGGGCGTTCCTTGCGTTTGATGTTGCGCGCTTTGATCGAAGCCGTCAAGCCCAGTCCCTATAACAAAACAATGGCACTCGAGCTAATGAGCTTGATGTATGTGTTGCTGAGCAAAGCCCGCCGCGAGGGTTTGATGACGGTTGAGAACGATATTGAAGAACCGCATGACAGCCCCATTTTTCAGGCCTATCCGGCGTTGTTGAAAGACCCGTTGTTGGTGGGGTTCATTTGCGATTATATGCGCGTCATTATTAGCGGAAACCTCAGCCCCCACGAGGTTGAGGCCATCATGGATCAAGAAATAGAAACCTTTTTATTAGAGCGCAATGTGCCTTCATCTGCTCTTTATACCGTGGCAGATGCGCTACCCGCATTTGGTATTGTGGCAGCTGTCTTGGGGGTGATCAAAGCCTTGGCTTCAGTGGATCAACCCCCAGCTATTTTGGCCGATCTGATTTCCAAGGCAATGGTGGGGACGTTTCTAGGAATCTTGCTGGCCTATGGTTTTGTGGGGCCAATTGCAGCGGTCATCGAGAGAAAAAATGATCGCGCCGTGGCCATGCTAGAAAGTATCAAGGTGACTCTGGTCGCTAGCATGAGTGGGTATCCAGCACAGATTGCTCTGGAGTTTGGACGCAAGGTGTTATTCAGCTCTGAACGGCCTACGTTTTTTGAGATGGAAGAGCGTATCCGGCAGGAAGGCCGCTCACGTCATGATGCCACTCAGGGGTAGCGCCCATGAGTAGCAGAAATCGCCCTCTCATTATTGTGCGCCGTTCGCGGCGCAGTTCCTTACCACGGCGGGCCAGCAGTTGGAAGATTGCTTATGCAGACTTCATGACTGCCATGATGGCTTTCTTTTTGGTGATGTGGGTGCTGTCATTGATCCCTCGTGAAGAGCTGAAAACCATTGCTGAGTATTTTCGTATGCCGTTGATAGAAGCCATCCGCGGTGGGTTAAATACCGATCATGCGCGCAGCGTCATTCCGGGTGGACATCCCAGTGTAATCCCGCAGGATTATCCATTGCCCCCTGAGCAAATTGAGGGGTATCAACGCGATCGAGAGCGTTTGCAAGCGCTGCGCGAAGAGCTCGATCAGCTGATCGCTTCTGATCCTGTGCTCAAGGAATTTCGACCTCAGCTGCTCATTGACATGACTCATGAGGGGTTGCGCATACAGATAGTGGATCAGAAAAACCGTCCTATGTTTGATTTGGGGAGCGCCCAGGTGCAACCCTATATGCGCGAAATTTTGCGCTCTTTGAGTAAGCCGCTCAACGAGCTTCCTAATCGGTTATTGATTGCGGGGCACACCGATGCTCACCAATACGTCCAAGGCGAGCGGGAGTACAGCAATTGGGAGCTGTCCTCTGATCGTGCCAATGCCGCCCGCCGCGAGTTAGTCGCTGGTGGATTGGCTGAAAATAAAGTCAAGCAAATATCGGGATTAGCATCCACAGTCAATTTAGTTAAAGAAGATCCCGAAGCAGCCGTTAATAGACGTATCAGTATTGTCGCGCTTAGTCGCCAAGCAGAAGAGCAAATGGATGCTCAGCAGGAACGTCACATACCGGCAGATCATGATGCGGGGCAAATTATGCCCAATGCGGTGGATGAGCAGGAGACTGCCGACAGTACAGACAGTGCACCTTAGAGCGTGCCGTAAAGGGTCTTGGTTGTTGAGTGTAACAATCTGTTTTTGCAGGGGGCAAGATGAGTTCCGGTTTAGATTTAAGCCAATTTTTCGATACCTTCTTTGATGAAGCAGACGAGCTGCTGGCCGAGATGGAGGGCTTGCTGCTGGCGCTGGATGTGGACGCTCCCAATGCAGATGATCTCAATGCAATTTTTAGGGCGGCCCATTCAATAAAAGGGGGGGCAGCGACCTTTGGCACATTTGAAGATCTCGCCGAAACAACTCATGTGTTGGAAAATGTTTTGGACGACATTCGCAATGGCAAATTGCCGCTACGTGCCGAAATGATCGATTTGTTTTTGGCGACCAAAGATGTGCTTTCAGATATGGTGGCGGCCTATAGACAGTCAACGCCTTTGGCCCCAGAGCATAGTCAATCCATCAGAGAGCAATTGATGGACTTAAGGCAGCAACCCATCCATAGCGATCCTGCAGCCCAGGCCGAAAAGAAATATTTAAAAATACATATTGAGTCTATTCGCCCTCGGGATGCCGCTGCTTTGAGAAATGAGATGGCTCTCATGGGCGAGGTATTGCACGAGGAATCTAAAGAGGACGCCATCACTTTTTGGTTGGATACCACGACGGCAGTCGCTGATATTATCGCCGTGAGCTGTTTTGTGGTGAATGAAGATCAAATCACCACATCGCAGGCCCCTTTACCGGCAGATGCTGTAGAGAGTTTAAACGCGCCGACAGAGGTAGCGACAGAATCAATCGCCGCCACATCTGCAGAATCAACAAGTGCCACGCCTGCAGAATCAACAAGCGCTGTATCTGCAGATCCAACACCTGAAACATCGGCAGCATCAACACCTAAACCATCGGCAGCATCACCATCAGCAGCACCAGGTGCCTCTGAGGCAGCGGCTCAGTCGCAGAAAAAAACAGTGGCAGATGCGGCGGGTGCGCCGCGGCCCGAAGCGTCACGTCGTGGTGATTCTAGTACGCTGCGGGTGGGAGTGGAGCGGGTAGATCAGATTATTAATTTGGTGGGTGAGTTGGTGATCACCCAAGCCATGCTGGTGCAAACGGCAACAGATCTGGACCCTGTCTTGCATGATCGTTTACTCAACGGCATAGAGCAGCTCGAACGTAATGCCCGTGACTTGCAAGAGGCAGTGATGGCCATTCGTATGGTGCCTATGGATTATGTGTTTAATCGTTTCCCCAGAGTGGTCCGAGAAAATGCACAACGCTTGGGTAAAAACATTCGCTTGGTAACCCGAGGCCAAGCCACAGAGCTGGATAAGAGTTTGATCCAACGCATCATTGATCCCCTGACTCATTTGGTGCGCAACAGCATCGATCATGGCTTGGAAATGCCTGAGCAACGCATTGCAGCGGGCAAGGACCCAGAGGGCGTATTGACGCTATCTGCACAACACCAGGGGGGGCACATCATTATTGAGGTCATGGATGATGGTGCCGGGCTCAACCGCGAAAAAATTCTAAAAAAGGCCATGCAGCAAGGTCTGGTGAGCAATGAAAACATCCCAGACGAAGAGCTTTGGCAGTTGTTGTTTGCACCAGGATTTTCCACGGCTGAGAAAGTGACCGAGATTTCTGGGCGCGGCGTTGGCATGGATGTGGTACGGCGCAATATTCAAGGCATGGGGGGGCATGTGTATGTCACCTCAGAAAAGGGTCAAGGGACCACGACGCGAATTGTATTGCCCTTAACTTTGGCCATCTTAGATGGGATGTCAGTCAAAGTAGGCGATGAGGTGTTTATTTTGCCGCTCAGTCATGTGATGGAGTCCATGCAACCCGAGGCCGCGCAATTACGGACCATGACCGCCGGTGAGCATGTGTTGTATGTCCGCGGTGAGTATTTACCGGTAGTGTCGTTGGGCGAGGTATTTGGCGTGGCTGCGTATGAGCCTGATCCCACCCGTGCCATTGCCGTGGTGCTACAAGCCGAGGACACGCGCTTTGCCTTGTTGGTTGATCAGCTATTGGGGCAGCATCAGGTGGTCGTCAAAAACTTAGAGACTAATTACAAAAAAATCCCTGGAATATCAGCAGCGACCATTTTGGGTGATGGCAGTGTGGCATTGATTGTTGATGTATTTGCTTTGCACCGCATGAATAGGGACCGTGCGGGTGGTTCCTATGCGGATCGCTTGGTGCAAAGTGAGGTGAATTAAAGTCATTTAGATACAAATTACCAAAGCATAGGGGAACGAGGTCATGACCTATCAAAAAGCCAATAATGCAGACACGGTTTCAGGACGCCAGGAGTTTTTGGTCTTTGTTCTGAATGAGCAGGAATATGGCATTGATATTTTAAAAGTACAAGAGATCCGTGGCTATCAAGAGCAAAGTGTGACGCGCATCGCAAACGTCCCGCCTTTTGTAAAGGGGGTGACCAATTTGCGGGGCGTTATTGTGCCCATTATTGATATGCGCATCAAGTTTAATCTGCCCGATGTCAAATATGACAATCAGACGGTGGTGGTCATTTTAAATGTGGCAGATAGGGTGATTGGGGTGGTGGTGGATGGCGTGTCTGATGTGCTCACACTCGCGGCGGAGCAGATCAGTGATGCCCCCCAATTTGGCAGCAGTGCTTTCTCAACTGAGTATTTGGTGGGGATTGGCACTATTGATGAACGGATGTTGATTTTAGTGGATATAGAAAAGCTCATCACCAGTGAGGAAATGGAATTGGTCGAAGGCTTGTCTTCATAAGGTTCATGCAATTTTGCGGGACATCAAAATAAATAGTAGGCCCATTTGCCGCAGGTAGCCGGGGCCTGCCGAGATAGGAGAATAGGATGCGTCGCTGGTTTCAATTTAGAAATTTAAAAGTACGAACAAGCTTATTGCTGGTGCTGTTCTTTTTTTTGTTCATGCTAATTTCCGGCGCCGCGCTCGGTGTACTGTCGCTGCGTTTTGCCAATTTAGGCTTACATAATATTGTTGAGCAACAAAATTTCATTCGCTTGGTTAATGAGGCCAATGAAAAATATACGGCGGCTCAGTTATTTGTCGAGGAAGCCGCCTCGGAGCAGTCGTTTCATATTTCCTTAAATCGCTACACCTTTGATAGCACTTGGGATGAAGATTCAACCAGTGCTACCGGAGTCTCTGACCAGGCATTGCGTTTATTAGATCGTGCTGAGTTTACGCTGCAAAATAGCCAGGAAGATTTCTACGCGGCTGGAGAGTTAGTGACCGAGGCAGGGTCTTTGCGTCAATCTTACGAGCGCATGTTTAAGATC